>JBCCJB010000018.1:0-20817 GCA_039028015.1 Planctomycetota bacterium | reverse complement strand
TGCTGATTCGTCGTGGCGATAAACTATTTGCAATCGGCGAATAATTCACCAGAACATCGTTTACTTCAGTCCCCGACTTCAATACGGATTCATTTGTCATGCGACGCTTCCTTGGCATTGTCGGTTTGTTGACCATTTGTTCGGTCGCCAGTGCTCATTTCCCGTGGATGACCGTCGACTCCGATGGCAACGTGGAATACTTCTTTGGTGAAGGCTTGACCGATCGCACATACAAACTTCCCGGCGGCATCGCTGAGGCAAGTATCACGATGCGCGACGATGGGAAAACGGCCACCGTCGAAACGACCACCGTCGAGACCGACGATTTCGTTGGAAAACGTTCCGTGGCAGCCGTGCCCAAGTCTGCGGACTTGGTCAGCCAGGCAACCTTCGGTGTTTATCACGGTGCGAAGCTGCAGTATTACACGCAGCATCTAGGTGGCACGATGCCAACGGCGTTCGCCGACTGCGAGCCTTTTGCTGATATGGAGTTGCAAGTCCACGCAGTCGACGCTGACGGTGGCGTCGACGTTTATGTGCTGTGGCAAGGCAAGCCACTGGCCGGTGCCGACGTTCGGCTTTATTGCGCCGAAGGACATGAAGAAGGCGATGGCAAGACCGATGACAACGGCAAGGTCTCCTTCAATGACGATGAGGTGGAAGACGGGCTCAATGCGGTCATGGTCGGCCACACAGTCAGCGGCGAAACCGGCTCAGTTGGCGACCAAGCTTATAGTAATGCAATGCATTATTTGACCGCGACGTTTGTTGATCCTGAAAACTAACCATCGCCCGGCACGACCCCCAACAGCTGTATTGATGATGTCCCGGATGAAGCCCTTTGTTCATTGCTTGAACTTTTTGCCTTGGTTGGCCGCACTTGCGTTGACATTGTTCGGCACCAAGTCCGTCATCGCCGATGACACTCGCGTTGCTGCCAAGATCGCGGTCGACGATGAGGTCATGGCTGATGAGTCGGCCAAAACGCTTGTTTCCACTTCGAAACTGCACAAATCGCTCCCCGAATCGCTCACCAGTTTTGGTGCGTGCGTCGTTGACGATTATCTGTATGTCTTCAGCGGACATAGCGGTGACGCCCACGGGTTTGGCAAGGACATGCTGGTCAATCATTTCCGTCGCGTCAAAATCGATGACCCGGCGGCGGAATGGGAAGAACTCGCCATGCATGATTCTGCCCAAAGCACGGCTCTAGTCACCGACGGCGAAGACATTTATCGCGTTGGCGGTCTGTCGTTTTTGGATGGCGAGAAAGAGGGCGAGTCGGTCTTCAACTCAACCGACTATTTCGTTCGCTACGACATCGAAAATGATGCCTGGACCGAGCTGGCTCCGCTGCCGTCACCGCGTTCTTCATTGGATGCTGCCATCGTCGGTCGAACCATCTATGCCGTCGGCGGGTGGGATTTGCAGGGTGCCGGCGGGTCACGCGATGCACCCTGGTACGACACCATGCACGCGTTCAATCTGGATCGGCCGGACGAGGGCTGGAAAGAACTGGATGGTCCGGGTTATCAAACCCGTGCTCTTTCGTGCGCCGCTCACGATGGCAAGCTTTATGTCCTCGGTGGCATCAGCCCATCGGGCTTCCTGAGGAAAACATCGATCTATGATCCTGCGACTGATTCATGGAGCCAGGGTCCCGAGCTCGTGAGCGATCATCGCATGACGGGTTTTGCGACCAGCACCTTCGCTGTCGGTGGTCATCTGTATTCCACCGGCGCCTCGGGAGTGGTCTACCGACTATCAAGCGACGGCAGTCAATGGGAAGTCGCCGATCGTCTTTTGTTCCCAAGGATGTTTTTGCGTTTGCTGCCGGTGGGAAGCGACCGCCTGATCGCCCTGGGTGGTACCGGTGGTTTCACCGGTCGCACGGGCGTCGTGGAAACGCTGAAGGTCGACCCGGCGGCGGAGGTTGGGAAAAAGCTGGTGACGTGGGAGTTGCCCTACGATGGTGAGACCAAACATTCACAGGCGCTGATTCTTGACGGGACCAAGCTGTACGCATTCGGAGGCAACAAGAGCTGGAGCCCTCATGATTTCAGCGAAGGTGCGTTTTCGTCCGAGTCTTTTGTCTTTGACATTCCCAATCAATCGGTGTCGCGACTGAAGGACATGCCGTTTCCGGTTCAAAGTGGTGCCGGCGTCAGCAACGAGCAGAACAGCGAACACTCAACACTTGTCGTTGTTGGCGGAATGAATTTCGGCGATTCCGAATTTGGTGCCATCGACAGTGTCCTTCAGTACGATCCAGCGGCCGATCAGTGGCAGGTCGTCGACACGAAGCTACCCGAGCCCACGGCGATGGCTGACTCGGTGACTCATGATGATGCGATTTGGTTGTTTGGAGGAAGTGGAGCCAGCATCGGCAGCGGTCTTCGCGAGCAAGTATTGCATTGGTGGGGCGACGCCAGTTCGATCGCTCCACTGCCCGAGGTGAGTATTCCGCATGCCCGTCGCAGCTTTGGCGGTGCCGTTGTCGGCGATGAGTATTTTGCGATCGGCGGTTTAGGCAGCGGCATGAATATTGAATCGAGTGTCGATGTCTTTCACTTTACCGATCGCACTTGGAGATCGGTTGCATCTCCGGCCCACTCACGTGTTTTCCCGACCGTAGCCGTTGACGGCACAAAGATCTATTTGTTCGGTGGATTCAGCAATGATGACGGGCATTTCAACGAGTGTGCTGAGCTCGAAGTCTACGACACCGAAACAGACACATGGTCCACCGTTGCTGAGTCGATTGATGGGATTGATGCCTCGATGCGTTTGTTCAATCTCTCTGGCCGACTCTTGTTCTTTGGCGTCGATCGCGAGAAGGAAGGTTTCGTCAAGTTCGCGCTCTATGATCCCAATCCCACCGCTCAACCCGAGCAAGTCGCGGCGATGAGCTTTGGCGGTCGGCAACGTGGCGGCAGCGAAGCGACAACCAATGCCAAGATGCTGATGCGAAAGGACGCTGACAAAGACGGCAAATTGAGCACCGACGAATTGGGCAAACGAATGTCGGCTTTCGCTAAGGCTGCAGACACAGATGGTGACAACCTGGTGAGTTTCGCTGAAGCTGAAGCGCAAATGAAACGAGAGGAAGAGGCCGAAGACGATTCGGCCGGTGCTGATGGAAAAGCTTCCGATGATGACACCGCTGCGAATCAAACAACGGGCGAAGCCGAATCGAATGAAACGTAATGCTTCCGCGCCGGCGATCTCTGGCGTCTTGAAGATCCATGGTCGATTTTGCTTTATCGGGCTTAGCTGCCTGAGCTTGTTGGTTGGATCGACGATGATGAGTCGGGCTAAGGGTGAGCCCACGACTAACCAACCGTCTGCCAAGTCTTCGATCGAGCCAGGCTTGCATGTGTGGTTCAAGCTGGAGCGGCCCGGAGGAAGCCGCTATCGGAAGCCTTATCTGGCCGTTTGGCTAGAGGACGAAGACGGCTTTCCAGTCAAAACGGCGACCCTCTGGTGGCAAACCGAGCAGCCGGGCCCTCGTTGGCATCGCGATTTGACGCGGTGGTATCGCAACAATCGCATGCGGCGAATTGTTGAGAAGACCAACTTGGTTGATGGGATCTCCGGTGCAACGCGTGGTCCCGGCGAATACGAAACACACTTTGACGGCACCGACAACAGTGGGCAGCCGCTGCCTTCGGGGAAATACATGTTGTGTTTGGAAGCGGCTCGTGAGAACGGCACCTACAAGATCATTCGCCAGCCAATATCATGGGGTGCCGACGCGATCAGCCGCACCGACCTCGACGGGAATATCGAAATCGCTCGAGCCGCGTTTGAGTTTCGACCGATCGCGTCGCCGTAGGCCGTGAGGCTTGCGGTGGTCTCGTCTGGTGTGATCAGCCGCCTCCGTTGTAGAACGTGATGCGTGCGAAGCCTGCCATGACTTCACCATCAGACGCAGAAACTGGCCGCCAATCGGGTCGCTCAAATTCGCCCATGAAACGTCGCCGCACGCTTTATCAACGCAGCGCCGCGGCATTTCGGTGGTTGCATCTTTATTTGTCGATGCTGGGTTTTGCAGCGTTGATGTTCTTTGCGTTGACGGGCATCACACTCAATCATCCGACGTGGCTGGGGGGCAGCGACCAAGTGATCAAAGATCACTCAGGCCAATTGGACATCAGCTTACTGAAAGACAATGTCAATCAGCTTGAGGTCGCTGAAACGCTTCGGCAGCGGCATGGACTTCAAGGTCGCGTCAAGGAATTTGAAATCGATGATTTCGAATGCATGCTGGTCTTCAAAAGCCCAGGCTATGCCGCCGACGTGTTTGTGGATCGATCATCGGGGCAATATGACCTCACGGTCACGTCAAGCAACATCATCGCGGTGCTCAATGAGCTGCATAAAGGACGCGATAGCGGCAGCCTTTGGAAGTGGATCGTCATCGATGGCTCGGCGATCCTATTAGCGCTCTTTTCGATTTCCGGCTTTGGTTTGCTGTTCTATTTGCGAAAGCGACGCGTGCCGGGTCTTTGGACGGCACTGGCTGGCACCATCGCCTTGCTGATCGCTTGGATCGCATGGGTTCCGTAGTCAGAATCTGCGGTGTCTCTGCTGTCAGATCCTCAATGACGTCGCAACACGCGATACCGTCTTAATCCATACGCCAATGAAGCGTCGAATCGGCCGCGGGCTGAATGGATGTGAGCTGTATCATTCCCAGTGACCTAGCGTTTCGCTGCCTTGTGAATGCAAAGCTCTAGGACACAAATGGAATTCTTCTTTATACGCCCGGCAAAACAACGCCAGCGCCGCCGGCTGACGCGTTCGCACCGCTTTGGCGCTGCGCTCATCGAATTTGCAATGATCTTACCGCTCTATTTCGCCATCATGATGGGGACGGTCGAGACCTGTCGCATGATCTATCTGCGGCAGTCGGTGAAAATGGCTGCTTATGAATCAGCTCGATGGAGTATCACGCCAGGTGCGAAGACAGACGACTGCAAAGCTATCGCCGAGTTCTTTCTCGAACAGCGTCGTGTCCATGGCGCCACTTGGTCATGCTCTCATGCAACGCTCGATGACCTGCAGTACGGCGACGTCGTTAAATCAACCATTCGGGTGCCAATCGACGAAAACGCATTGTTGGGACAGTGGTTCACCACAAGCGATTCGATTACCGAATCTGTTGCCATCATGGCGGAATACAACTCGATCCCGACACCGAATTGAACGTCCAGCCTCACCGTCTATTAATGCCACACCGCATTCACATCGTCAGCGAACCGCCATCGATCAACCGATTGCTGATTGGGAGTGATTCTGCCCGACGTTGTCAACGCGCGGGAGCAACGCTGGTATTGATGTTGGTGCTATTGCCAGTCGTGCTGATGGTGGCTTCCTATGCCGTCAATGTTGTCTATTTGGAGCTCATGCGAACGGAGCTTCAAATTGCGACCGACGTCAGCACACGTGCCGCCGGCCGAGCATTGGCGGTCACCGGTGATCCTGCCGAAGCACTGGCAACCGCGAAGCGTTTGGCTGGAGAAAACAACGTTGCCGGTCAACCGATGACGATCGGAGATGGCGATCTGCAATTTGGCGTTTCAACTCGCGATGATGAATTGTCACGCTATGAATTCGGTCCCGGTGAACGACCCAACTCGGTCCGCGTCGACAGCAACGCGTTTCGAGCGTACGCGTCAACATTGCCAGCGTTCTTTCCCACCCTTGGCGTGCCGCTGCAAATGCGGCCGCTTAAGACGGCCATCGGCACCCAAACTGAACTCGACATCGCGATTGTTATGGATCGATCGTACTCGATGACGCGACCCGCGACGGGTCCGCAGACCGAAACTTGGAGCCAAGGCGCGCCCGCACCCAGCAACGCACGATGGCGTGACGCGGAGGCAGCCGTGCAGCGGTTGTTAGTCGTGTTGCAAGACTCGCTGCAAACCGAAAAAGTCAGCCTCAGCACGTTCAGTGCGACGTCACAAACCGAGGTCAAATTAACGTCGCAATACGCTGATATCGCAGACGCCATGCGGGCTCACAGTGATGCCTATTACGGCCTGAGCACTCAGATCGGCCTGGGCATTCTGGAGGGCATGGGTGCGTTGTCCGATGATGAGGTTGCCAGACCCTGGGCGTCGCGTGTGATGATTGTGATGTCCGATGGATTGCCCGATCCCGGATTTGATGCTCGGCAAGCCGCACGGATGGCCGCGGACCAGCTGATCACGATCTGTACGGTTTCGTTTTCGGATGAAGCCGACCAGGCCCTGATGAGCGACATTGCTGAGATTGGTGCGGGCATCCATTTGCATGCGGATACACCGCAACAGCTGGCAACAGCGTTTGAAGCAATCATTCGCCAAATGCCCACGTTGTTAACACTGTGATCAATCAAGCGCTCTCATGATCGGTCTTCGACATCACCGACACTTCGATAGGCCGAACCGTCCGCGATGCGGCGCGATGCTGGTTGAGTTCGCGATGATCCTTCCCGTCGCGATGTTGTTGTTCATGGTCTTAATCGAGACATCGCGAGCCTTGCTGATTCAACACTCGATCGACACGGCCGCCTATGAGGGTGCTCGCGTGGGGATCATTGCGGGCGCGTCGGCCGCTGAAGTTGTGGCTGAATCGCAAAGCTTGCTCGATGCGGCGGGATTGGTTGACACCGCCATTGAGGTCGAACCGACCACAATCACCGAAGACACAGCGGTGATTCGAGTGCGGATTACGGTCCCGGCTCAATCCAATCAGTGGTTTATCATTCCCGACGCGGTCGATTTTGACATCGTCAGCGAGGTGGCGTTGATGACCGAGCGACCACCCATTGTCAAATTGAGCGGGCTGCCCAAACTGCTCCAACAGCTCAGCATCCCTCAGCGAAACTAGAACAACGACCAACACCAAGATGACGACAATCAGGTTTAAGCACCACGGCGACTAAGACTAAGTCCAACATGGTTGACCCAAGCCTCGCACGAGCGGTCCATTCAGTGACGTGCGTCATTCGATCATTTTTAGAAACGTGCGGCTTGCGTTTTGGTCTCGCCAGAAGGGTAAAACCCAACGAGCGTCAAACTGGTAACGCTTCCGTCAGAAGGGTTTGAGCTTGACAGGCCTTGCTGAGAATAGTTATCAACAAGTCTTCTAAGCGGGTTATCGGGATTACACTGCTTAGCGAATATCGCAACACTTACGCCGCGACGTCCGTTTCGTTGCGGCGAAATTCTCTCCCGGAGTCCATTAATGACCAGTCCTGATTCTTCGGACAACTTCTCGATCGGCATTTTTTACGGGTCCGATACCGGCAACACTGAACGCGTTGCGGAGATGCTGCAGGAGCAGCTTGCACCTCACGTTGGCGTTTGCGAGGACATCGGAAATTGCTCAGTCGAAGATTTTTTGAAATACGATGTGATTCTCTTTGGTGTTTCCACCTGGAACATTGGTGAGATTCAGTGCAGCTGGGAAGATTTCCTGGAACCGCTCAGCGAATGCGACTTCGAAGGCAAACGCGTGGGGCTTTTCGGACTGGGTGACGCCGCTGGCTATCCCGACACCTTTGTTGATGGGCTGGGCATTCTTTGGGAGTCGCTTGGCAAGGAACGTCCAACATTGATCGGGAAATGGTCAAAAGAAGGCTACATCTTTGATGACTCACGCGGCCTAGTCGATGATGAGCATTTCTTGGGCTTAGTCATCGACGAGGACTTTGAGCCCGAGTTGACCGATGACCGCGTTGAGAAATGGGTCGATCAACTCAAAGGTGAGCTTGATCTGCGATTGCAGTCTGCTGGCTAGTGTGCCAAGCGTGAATCAAGACTGCGAATCGGCGACAACGCTTCGCGAGATTATCCACGCCCGGCGTACGGAGAAGGTGCTTGTTCGGCCCGATGCGGGTCAGACTTTGTCTCCGGAGCGGTTGGAACATTACCAATCGTTGATTCACCAATCGTTGATTGATGCGGGTATGGCCCCATTCCATTTCCCGCGTGGGGTGGATGACATTGCTGAACCTTGGCGGGCTTATTCCTTGATGCAGCCTGATGCTCGTGCGTTATCGCTCGTGCTCCGCGAAGAAATGGCCATCACGTCGAAGGAGCCGCAACTGCTTGACGGCTGTGGTGCGGTCGTCCTGATGACCTGGCTCCCCGAATCGGCTGCCGATGGTTCGGATGCTCCGCACTTGGCTGCAAAGCTACGTCGCCGCGATGAGGAACATCTCGCGGCGACGTCCGCGATGGTGCAGAACTTTCTGCTGCTGTGCACCGCACACGGGCTAGGCAATTATTGGTCCAGTGGCGGTGTGCTGGGCGGGCCGGATGTCTTCAAACATCTCAGCATACCGACATCGGAACGCTTGATCGGTGCGATCTTTATCGATGTGCCCGAAGCGGCTGATCAACCCGCTGAGCGTAAACCCGGTGCCCATCGAAACAATCGATGTGATCGTTGGATTAGGTGGTCGCTCTCATGAGGTCATACTAACCAGATTAGCACACACCAGATCGGCTCGATGTCACATCGTATTCGCAATCGTCTTATTCGTCCTGCGGGCGGCACTCAAACGAAAACTCAGGCTCGATGATCAAATCGCTTTCTTGCATTGCCACAACATTCGTTTTCTTGCTCGGCTCATCTGGATGTTCTCCCAGCACAGACCGGGCGGCGTCCGATGGTTCGATCTCCGCGAATACCGACGGTCAACAGTACTGGGTAGCGACTACGGGTCAGGTCGCCGACGCTCTGCGTCGCATCGCCGGTGACACCAATCCCAACATCAAGTTGTTTTGCGGTCCTGGAATGGATCCGCATTCGTTCGCTGCCAGCATAGGCGATGTGCAAGCGATGGAAGATGCCGACGCCATTTTCTATAACGGGTTTCATCTGGAAGCAAAACTTCACGACCTGCTGCACGGTGAGTTTGCGGATAAGTCATGGGCGATGGCTGAGGCATTTCCCGAGAATGCGCGTCTTGATTGGGTTGAGGACGGTGAAATTGATCCCGAGGCACCGTTTGATCCACACATCTGGAACCACTTGCCGGGCTGGGCTGACTGCGTTCGTGGCTTGACCGATCAGGTTTGCAAAATTGACCCGAACAACGAGTCAACTTACCGCGCCGGTGGCGATGCTTACGTCGAAGAAATCCTGCAAGTCCACCAGTCCGCTTTGGCAAAGTTTGATGCGATTCCAGAAGCCCAGCGTGTTCTGGTTAGCGCTCATGATGCGTTCAACTATTTTGCCACGAACTACGGCTTCGAGGCCGTTGCCGTCCTCGGCGTTGGCAACGATGCCGAAGCCGACGTGAAAACAATGCGTGAGGTTGCCAAAACAGTCAGCGACAGAAAGGTGCCGGTCATCTTTATCGAATCGATCACCAATCCCAAGGTCACCCAAGCGCTTCAAGAAGCATGCCAGGCTCGTGATTGGGCGGTCAAAATCGCTGATGAGCCGCTGTACTCCGACGACCTGGGCAGCGAACCACCCCAAGACACATTTTTGGGAGCATTTCAGTCCAACGTGGATTTGATCGTGTCATCATTGGGAACATGAATGACATCGACGTGGCATCGTCGGATATTGCGATCCAGTCTCGACATCTGACGGTGACGTATGGTGAGCGACCGGTGCTGTGGAACATCGATATCGCGATACCGCGGAAGGGCATCACCGGAATCATTGGTCCCAATGGTGCCGGCAAGAGTACGTTGATTAAGGCCATGCTTGGCATTGTGCCAATCGCATCGGGCACGGTTGCGATGTGTGATCGCAATGGTCGGACTTTGAGCGGCGATGCCATCGGCTATGTGCCACAGCGAAGCACCGTCGACTGGGATTTTCCGACCAGCGTTTTCGACGTAGTCATGATGGGCACCTACGGAAAACTACGCTGGTTCCAACGTCCGGGAAAGTCCGAACGAGTCGCGACACAGCGGGCCCTCGAATTTGTTGAGATGCAAGATTTCGCAACGCGACAGATTTCTGAACTTTCCGGTGGCCAGCAGCAACGCGTTTTTCTAGCTCGCGCGTTTGTGCAAAAGCCCTCGATCTACCTCATGGATGAACCGTTTGCCGGCGTCGACACAAAAACCGAACGAAGTCTTCTGGAGATCTTTCGCAAGCTTCGCGATGATGGCTCAACCGTCGTCATGGTGCATCACGATTTGCTTCGAGCTCATGATTACTTCGATCATGTGATCCTTCTGAATCGTCGACTCATTGCACAAGGACCGACGAAACGAACGCTGACCGAATCCAACGTGGAAACGTGCTATGGCGTGTCACATCACATGCTGACGACCAGCGTGGATGTTGATCGCGATTTTCATACAGCAGCGGTCTGACGACAAAGATCCATGAGCATCATTGCGATGAGCGTATGGGATCTATTGAGCGATCACACGGTCCGCGTCGTGCTCTTGGGCTGCACCATGACCGGCGCCGTTAGCGGTGCTCTAGGCTGCTTTGCCTACCTGCGTCGCCAGAGTTTGGTCGGTGACGTCGTGAGTCACTCGGCCTTGCTGGGAATCGTTCTCGCATTTTGGATCGTTTACGGCGTCACGGGACAGGGGAATCGTTCCCTAATGGTGCTCATGCCAGGTGCGTTCGTTGCCGGTTTGGCATCGCTTCTGCTAACTCGCCGCATCCAGCGCGGCACCCGTCTGAAGGAAGATGCTGGATTGGGTGTGATGCTCGCCATTTTTTTTGGAACGGGCATGATGATACTGCGTTATTTACAGCGCGCCAGTCCACCGATCCCTGGTCGTGCTGGACTGGACCACTACTTATTTGGGATGGCAGGAGCAATGACCCGCGCCGATCTCTGGATGATCGCAGCCGTTGGTAGTGCCGTTTTGATTGCCATGATACTGACATGGTCTCGACTGAAGATCATTACCTTTGACCAACAGTATGCCGCAGGTCTTGGCCTTAGTGTCAATGGCTTGGAGGTCTTGCTGTTAACGTTGATCGTTCTCGGTATTGTAATCGGGCTGCAGATCGTCGGCGTCGTGTTGATGATTTCGTTGTTGGTGGCACCCGCCGCGGCGGCACGTCAGTGGACCCATTCGCTCGGCGTGATGGTGTGGCTGGCGGGCTTCATTGGGGGTGTTAGCGGGGCCATCGGTGGCCTGGTTAGTGCCATCGGACCGTCGCTGCCAACAGGCCCAATCATCGTCTTGAACGTGACCGCAATTGTGGCATTATCGATGGCTCTGGCGCCCAAACGTGGTTTGGTTTCCAAATGGCGAAGACGAAAGGTGATCCATGTCGATTGAATTGTGGACGCTAGCGATTGCGGTGGTCACAGCGGCCACCTGTGGTTTATGCGGAAGTGTGTTGGTCGCCGGCCGCCAAGCCATGGTCAGCGAGGGTTTGAGTCATGCGGTGCTGCCTGGATTGGTCATCGCCTTCATCGCCTTCCGTAGCTTTGACTCGCCTTGGCTTATCATTTTGGCAGCGGCCAGTGGTTTGATCATGGTGGTGATCACACGCGCGATCGCCGAGACCGGCCTTGTCGATTCCGATGCCGGTTTAGGCTTAGTATTCGCGGCAATGTTTAGCATTGGCATCTTGCTGGTGAACCTCAATTTGAAGAACACCCACTTTCATGCCGACTGCATCGTCGATGGCAATCTTGCATTGGCTGCCCTGGATCGAATCGAAGTACCGATGGTCGGACGGGTTCCCAAATCGTTCCTGACGATGTCCGTCACACTGTTGATTGTGTTGGCATTCGTGATGGTCGCATACAAAGAACTTAAGGTGATGCTCTTTGATCCAACGCACGCCGCCCGAGTCGGTCTGCGACCCGTGCTGCTCGGCTATTGTTGGATCGCATTGGTATCTCTGACCACCGTGACCGCGTTTGAAGTTGCCGGCTCCGTTTTGATTGTGGCGTTGATGATCGCGCCAGCCGCCTCGGCATTCTTGCTGACCCATCGCCTCTCCAAGTACATGACATTGTCAGTCGTCCTCGCGATCATCGATTCCGTGCTTGGGTTTTACTTGGCCCGCACGTTGGACATCTCTCCAACCGGACCCATCGCGTCGATGGCCGGACTGGTGTTCCTGCTCGTTTATGCGTTGAATCCTTCCCGGCGTGATGCCGTTTCAAACCATCGCGTCCCGACGGCTCAGCAGCATCCAAATCACATGCTCCGCTGCCTGTCTTGCGAGGTTATTTCGGGCACGCGGACTCCGCAGGACGCGGCCAATCAACTTTGCAATCGATTGGGATTTGACGGCAGCGAAGCCACGCAGATGGTTCAGGACCTAATCACCTGTCAGTGGATTGATCAATCTGGTGCATCACTTGGTTATTCAATCACACCCGAGGGGCAGCAGGCGATTGATCAAGTGCTGGCGTGAATGAAATCAGCGGCGATACAAACATCACGCCAGCGTTTGCTTGGGACCGAAGAATTCATGATAAATTCGTTCGTCGGTGACACCCAATGCCCCCAAACCCGACAAAACACTCTGCATGAACCCCGACGGCCCGCATAGGTAATAGGTCCCGGTCTCGTAAGGCGTCTGTTCACGCAGAAAGTCGGATGTGACGATTCCAACCGAGTCACAGCGTTCTAAATCGTCAGGCAGCGGCTGATCAAATCGCACATGAGTCGTGACATGCGCCGCATCGACGCTCAGGTCGCGGATTTCATCGCCAAGAGCCTGCACGCGACTGTTCTTCGCCGCTTGGACAAAACAGATTGGCGTCATCGTTTCCGCTTGACGCAATGATTTGGCCATTGCCAGCAGCGGCGTCACTCCAATGCCACCGGCCAGAAACACAACCGGTTGGTCGGATGTTTGAGTGGGATCGATCGTGAATTCGCCACAAGGCGGACCAATTTCAACGCAATCGCCAACGTTCACTTCGTCATGAAGATAATTGGAGATCAGTCCGTCGGGCACTTCCGTCGTCGGTCGCGTTTCGCGTTTGACACTGATCCTGAAATAGCCGGTTCCAGGTCGGTCTGAAAGGCTGTAGTTCCGAGGCGAAGTGGGTGTCGTTGGATGATCAATGCGAACCGTGATGTACTGACCGGGCAGGTAATCCGGCAACGGCTGATCATCGTTTGAACGAAAGTAAAACGACGTCACCAAATCGCTCTCGCGTTCCTTGCGATCAAGGACAAGCGACCGATAACCATTCCAGCCACCAGGTTGCTGCAGCTGCGCGTCGTAAACCTGTTGTTCGCGATCAATGCACACCTGCGCCAATAATCCATACGCTTCAGCGACGGCGTTGATGATCTCATCGGTGGCCCCATCGCCCATTACTTCTTTGATCGCACCGAGAAGGTGTTCGCCAACGACTGGATAGTGTTCCGCTTGCACGCCGAGCGAGCAGTGCTTTTGAGCAATCAACTCGACCGCGGGACCCAACGCCCCAAGGTTGTCGATGTTTGAAAAATAAGCGCAGACGGCATCGGCGAGTGCTTTGGGCTGTCCTCCATTTGCCTGATGGACTTGGTTGAAGAATGCTTTGACCTCCGGATTCCCGCTAAACATCCTCGCGTAAAAGCACTGGGTGATGTTCTCGGCATTGGCGGCGACAGCAGGCGTGATTGCTTTGATGGTGGCAATCGTCGATTCGCTCAACATGAAAATTCCTCGGTTCGCTACGGTGAAACATTGGCTGCCTGGAATTGAACCTCCGATAAGAACGAGAAAATAAATACATGTCAACGTGTAGATTTATTGATGCCGCGATGCTGCCGCTTAAAGCGATTCAAAGGCGTTCCCGCGTGCCATTGGACAATCCGGTGAGTTAGAGTGACCAGTCGAAGTTGATTTCCGTTTCCGACGCCACACTGAATTTTCGGGATCACGATTCCGATGATCGCCCGAGCCGGCCCATTACGGTGCATCCCGGTGCGGTGCAGCGAGGACTCGATGCCCATCAACTGGATTGATCTTATGGGAAGAAAAACCGACATGGCGTCTCGTCGATCTCAATCAAAATGGATCGTGATCGCGCTTCTAACGCTGATCACGACGCCCCGATTTGCGAATGCGGAGATGCGGGAGATCTCGCGAGCCGCACTCATTGATAAAGCCAATGCGTTTTGGGTTGCTCAACTCGTTGGCAATTACCTGGGCTTTCCATTCGAGAATCTTTACCAGCACAAACCGATTCCATTCTTTGTCGATCGCTATTACAGCTATCTCGACGACGAATCCATTCGTTTGAATCGTCACGAACTGCGTGGGCATGTGCCCGTGTTGTTGCGGACGTTTGACGGCGCGTTCTCAGATGACGATACCGACATCGAGTTCGTCACCCTTCACGCGGTCGAGCGGCACGGACTCGGCCTGACTTACCCACAGATCGCTGATCATTGGCGTGAGCATATCAGTCGCCGCATCTGGGTCGCCAATCGATCGGCGCGGGATTTGATGGAGACGCGAATGAACCCTCCCGAAACGGGTATGAAGATCAACAATCCCAATTGGTTTCAAATCGACCCGCAATTGGTCAATGAGATCTGGAGCACTTTCTACCCCGGCATGATCGATCAAGCGGCCAAGCGTGCTGAATGGGGTGCCCGCATCACCAACGATGATTGGGGCGTGCACCCCACGATCATGTATGCCGTGCTTCTGAGTGGCGGCTACTTCACCAATGACATACCGCGACTGATTGACCTGGCACTTCAACGCATTCCTGAATCGAGTCCCTTTCACCAGGGCGTCCGCGATGTCATGCAGTGGCATCACGATGCTCCCGATGATTGGCGGGCAACTCGCCAGAACATCCATCAAAAGTACTACCGATATAAAACCGACGACTACGAGGCCCCATTTTCAAAGTACTCGTCATTGCCCAACGGCTTATGCGGCATCATGGCGTTGCTTTACGGCAATGGCGATTTCTTGGATACCGTTGGCATCGCAGTCTCAGCCGGCTACGACTGCGATAATCAAGCCGCGACCTGTGCTGCAATTATTGCTGTGATGAATGGATCGAAGTGCATTCCAGATCAGCTGACCAAAACGGTGGTCCCGAAAAGAACATGGGAAACACCCTTCAATGACGTGTATCTGAATTACACGCGTGACGGATTGCCAATCATGAACCACATCAGCGACATCGCCGAGCGGATTGTGGATGTTTCCGAATTGGCAATCCAAGCCAACGGGGGCGAAGTGCTCTCGCGAGAGGGCGGTACGATTTATCGCGTTCAAACGACCGGCATTCACCTACAATAAAACAAATCGGTTATCTGATCGCGGGTGCGCTGCCGCTTGCGTTGGATCAACTTTTTACCCACGCTCGTCCAACCCTTTTCGGAATCCGCTGCCATGCGACCGCTGCTTCTTCGCCGACGTGCCGCTCTCAATCTTCTGACAATAACCATAGTCGCCATCGTCATCGCGTCGGCGTGCCGGATTTCAACGGCTCAAGAAAGCGATTTGGGCGCCGGGCAAGATTTGGGCGCCGGGCAAGTCGACGGCCCGAAATCGATGCAAAAACCGAACGAAACTCAAGCCCAGACGACCGAAAACCAGCGAACGGAGATTGTCCGTCGCGGCCTAACCTATCTCGCCCAACAGGGACAAACCGACGACGGCATGTTCTCACCACGTGTGGGTCCCGGTGTCACCGCATTAGCAATCACGGCCGCGCTCCGAAATGGTGCCTCGATTGACGAACCGATGGTCACCAAAGGCTTGCAGGCACTGGAGTCATTCGTGAAAGCCGATGGTGGCATTTATGGCAATGGTCGCTTGCGCAACTACGAAACATGCGTGGCGATGGTGGCATTTTCCGAGGCAAATCAAACCGGGAGATACGATGCGATCCTTGCCCGTGCCAAGGATTTCGTTACCAGCGTGCAGTACGGCAAGACTAACCGAGACCCCTCCGACCCCTGGTACGGTGGCGCGAGCTATGGAGGTGATGGAAGACCAGACCTGTCCAATACGGGCTATTTGATCGAGGCGTTACGAAGTTTAGAAACGCCGACCGACGATCCCGCGATCCAAGCCGCGCTTGCGTTTGTGTCGAGAACGCAAAACTTGGATTCACCATTCAATGACACTCAGTTTGCTGGCAAAGTGAATGATGGTGGTTTTTATTATGAGATTCCTCTGGAGAACATCGATCCCAGCACGTCCGAGGAACGCTACACATCTAACGGTGGATTACGAAGCTATGGGTCGATGACGTACAACGGTCTCAAGAGCATGATCTACGCCGGACTAACAAGCGACGATCCGCGTGTGACCGCAGCCACCAATTGGGTGCGCGAGCACTATGATCTGAAATCGAATCCTGGCATGGGGACCGCTGGGCTGTATTACTACTATCACACGTTTGCGGCCGCGTTAAATGCAACGGGCAAGGCGACGATCAAGGATGACACCGGAGAGGTTCGTGATTGGCGTGCCGACTTGGTCATGGAACTGGGTGAGCGACAAAACGCGGACGGTAGCTGGAGCAACGAGAACCGCCGATGGTTTGAGAACGATAAGAATCTTGCCAGCGCGTTCGCGCTGATGGCACTCTCGTATGCTCGACCGCCACAAACGACGGCACCTTCCGAATCTTCCGCGGGAGAATAGATGCGGCCTACGGCCGACAGCATGTCATCAAAAACGGCTGATAATTCGACACCAACACCGCGTCGAACCAGAAGCATCGGTTGGTGGCGAGTTTGTCATATTGTGATCCCGCTTTTGATGATCGCATGGCTGTCGATCGATCCGCTGGCGATCCGCTCGTTTGACCAAATTCTCTTGGTCGATGATCCAGACAATCCCCTGGAAAGATTCACTCATGGCCAAAACGACGTTGGATCTTGGCGGCCGTTTTTAATTCTGATTTGCGGTGCGATTGGATTTGTCCTTATTGGAATTGATTTGTCCAAAGCCGTCTCTCGCAAACGACCGATGACGGTTGGCGGGTTACTGATGATCACTGCCGCGATTGCATTGTGGTCATCCGTGCTGACACAGCGTGAGCAAATTGCTTGGGCTGGAAAAAGTCTGCGATGGAAACCGCGACTTGATCACTTTGAAACGCTCGCGAGCCGATTGATGCGAGATTGGCCCACCGAAGACGGTTCCATCGAAGGGCTCGGGCCGTTCACGTCGTATCCGTTTGGACGGCCAACGGTCTTGCTTCTGCTAACTCCGTATCCACTGGAGGATACCGATACCGTAATCGCCGCAATCAGCCGCTCGGAAGACACGCTGCGGTTTCAACTGGGTGGTAAAGACGGAGGCGATTGGATTGAGTGGCATCCGGTTGATCAGTCGCCAACGAGTTTTACCGGGGGATTGTCCGAGCGCCGCGACTTGCTTCAATCCAGTCCGCTTAGACCGCGATGGTTCTTGGTTCGATATCAGCAATAACTGATGGGGATTGTATTCTTGCGAGCGTGGCCGGTACGACGATCCATCTTCGAGGCATCAATCAAGTTTGATCATCATGGTCTGATACGCTTGCGAATCGTGGTGCTTATTTTGAGCTTCGCGGTAGCGGCCTGCTCATTCCTGATCAATCACGCTCATGGGCAGAACGCTCAGTTGGAGCAATCCGTTGCGGCCATCATGCATCGTGATCAAGTCCCCGGGGTCGTTTATCGCGTGACCCAGTGGTCAGACCAATCCGGTCAAGGACGGGTGATTACCGAAGCGGCAATGGGTCATCGGGACAACGAGGCGACAGAACCGATCACCGTCGACGATCATTTCTTCATCGGCAGCGTCAGCAAATTGTTTGTGGGCGATCTATTCCGAAAGCAGCTCTTACGCGGCGAAATGAAGCTCGAAGACACGCTTCAAGATTATCTTCCGAGCTATCCCGGTGGCGATCAGATCACGCTGGCAATGTTGAGCAATCACACCAGTGGGCTTAACGATCTCATCGCTCAGAAATCATTTCGGTGGTCGGTCACCTTGAAGCCCGCAAAACGATGGTCGCTGCAAGAACTCGTTTCGCTTTCGACCATGCTGCCGACTGACTCCAGACCGGGAACGACGTTTCGCTATAGCAATGTCAATACAGCCCTCTTGGCTCACGTCCTCGAAACAAATGCGAACCAAGTCTTCGATTACTTGATGCAAACCCATCTGCGCGATGATCTTCAGTTAGAGCACACCGGGACGGGCGACTTGCCTGAACCACATGGACACGGCTATCGGCACGCCAAACCAAACCAATGGATTGGTTATGGCGATCAATTCACCGACGTGTCATTTGCATCACCTGACTGGACGGGCCCAGCAGGCAATCTTTTCTCCACCCTTGATGACCTGTCCAACGCGCTGCCCACAATTGCAGACCGATGCGGTCAAGTGGCGGCTTCCGGGATCATGCCGCCAAGCGTGCTGGCACATCGAAATCGTCGGTATGGTTGCCAAATTGAATATCGTGATGACGGTGCATGTGGTCATTGCGGCAACGTGCCCGGTTACAGTGCCGCGGCGTGGCATTATCCGGCTCAAAAACAAACAGTCGTGGTGCTTTGCAATCTTTCCAATGCACCCAATCGGAGCTCGCCAGCGGAAACCATTGCAGACCTGTTGATTCGTGAGACGATCGAACATTGATCGAGGTAAAACTTAGGCGAGTCTTTTGGGCCTGGCATTTCTGGACCGGGCTCATCGCCGCCCCCGTGCTGATCATCCTGTCGATTACCGGGGCGTTGTATGTCTTCAAACCAGAAATTGAAGTCTGGTGGTACGATGAGATTGCCTCGGCGGAATTTGATATCCAAACCGATTCGTTGAACGACTGCGTTACTGCCGCAATGCGATCGGTCGGCGAGGGGTATGGACTTTACGGTTTGGAAATTGAGCATGGCACAGGTCGGGCACCCGCTGTGCTGGCCATGGCCAATGATGGCTCGCATCAGATCCGCCGAATTTATGTCGATCCACGTCAGAATCGAGTTTTGGGCGAAATCCCGGAACCCAATTTTTTCACGGTCGTTCTTGCAATTCATCGTCGATTACTGGCGGGGACCCCGGGTCGAGTTCTGACCGAGTTAACAACCGGGTGGACCATCGCAATCACGCTGATCGGCATCATTTTATGGTGGCCGCGATCATGGCGACGACTCAGCGGCATCTTAGTGCCGAGATTGTCCGGCAAGCGTTACGTCCAACTGCGTGACTTGCACAGCATTGGCGGCACCGCCATCAGCAGCATTGTCATCGTCATTTCAATCACGGGATTGCTGTACGCCTTGGTTTGGGGAGGCTTGTTTCAGGTCACTGGCTTTTTGAGTGGTCAATTTGATGTGGTCCTCGATCCACCCCAATCACTCTCTGACACCAGCCAAGATAAAATCTCGGTTGATGATGTGGTCACGCGGTTGCGTGAGTTATCGCTGCCAACCGCTCGTGTCTCCATTGCGATGGGTCAGATCGAATCGGACCCCATCACAATCGAATCCGGTCAGCATTGGGGACCATCGGTGACACGGTTGGTTCATCTGGATCGTCGCAGCGGCGAGATTCTGGCGAATCAGCGGCTATCCAACTTGCCACCGATGGCGATTTACACGCAGTGGAATTATCCGCTGCATGTCGGAAGTATTGCCGGGCTGACCACCAAGATCATTTGGATCGTTGCCGCCATTGGGCTGGCCTTGTTGCCGATACTTGGCATCGCAATGTGGCTGACGCGTCGTAGGCCCGGAAAGACCGGCGTGCCCAAGCGAACCGAAGCCGTCCACCCAGGATGGCTCAAGGCGATCATCGCGTTGTTGGCGATTTCATTGCCAACGGTAGGGCTATCGATGCTGGCCGTGGCCGCGGTGGGGTGGTACCGCCAACATCGCCAAAACCGCAGCAATTCGCTCTCCGGATAGCCAACAACGCGGTCAACTATTTTTGACAACAACTGTTGACAAAAATTGGCCGATCGCTACCCTTACTGAGAACGAGTCGCAACAAGCGGCTGGTTGCCGGTTTTTTGGCTTTTGGGTGATGGGCGGAATGTTTGAACCGATGGCAGTCGAACCCCGGATGTCGCAATGACAGATCCTCTGCAAACGGCACGGCTGGAGTACAAGGCCCAACGCTACCGATCGGCCATCAAGTGGGCTCAGGATGTATTGACGGTTAGTCCCGACAATAGCGAAGCCACTCAGATTTTTGGCTTGGCGAACCTTCGCTGTGGTGAGATCACCGAAGGAACGTCGGCGTTAGAACGTCTCACTCGGCTGAGAGCTGTCGAGGCGATCGACCGACGTCAATCAAGTTCCGCGATGAGGTGCCGGGCCACGGTGGCGGGTGCCGAGGCATCATCAATCAGTGGCATTGCCGATTTGCAGTCGATGTTGATTGGACAGCCCGCCAGTCTGGCGGAGGTCTTGATCCAAAATGTCATCGATTTGGAACCCGGTAACGTCTCATTTCGCATTGGGCTGGCGTCGCTGCTGATCCAGCGGGGACGCAAGTACGAGGCGTTGGTCATCATCGACAACCTGATTCCAGCTCGTCTGAGTGAAATCACGTGCCATCGGTGTCTCAAACGCATCGCCAACTTCTTTTTCGATTGCGACGATCTGGAACGTACAAAGCTCTGTGTCGCGAGAATGGTCGCGATCCAGTCGGCCAACACCGTTGCACCATCTTCTCAACGGCCGGAGGCCCTTCAATCGTGACGGCAACAAATCTTCCTGGTCAGAGCGATCAACCAGGCAACCCAATCGGTGGTTCTGGTGCCGGGTCAGCTGATAGCAACCGAACGCGTCCAAGACCCAGTAGTCAATCGAAGTCCGATCCGAAGCTGAATCCAGTACCTGAAATGGATTTTGAACAGATCAGCGGGGGCAGCACGATGGTCGTGATTCGATT
>JBCCJB010000017.1:0-21168 GCA_039028015.1 Planctomycetota bacterium | reverse complement strand
GTTGACGCCCGCATTCTCCAAGATGGATCTGAACCTTGCGATCGCGTTGGACGTTGGTGTTCGGTACGGCAATCCGTCAACAGGGTTGTAAGGAATGATGTTAAGCAACACGTTGCGATTCCGCAGGTGGCGGGCGAGTTCATCAGCATGCTCATCTCGGTCGTTGATGCTACCCAGCAACACATACTCGAACGTCAGTCGTCGGCCCGAAGCGTCGAAGTATCGATCGGCGGCGGCCAAAACAGCTTCTATGCCAATGCGTTGATTGACCGGAACGATTTGGCTTCGAAGTGTGTCGTTGGGCGCGTGCAAGCTGACCGCCAGGTTATAGGGCACACCGGACTTAGCGAGCTTATCAATCGCTGTTGGCAGTCCCACCGTGCTAATGGTGATTCGCCGCGGACTGATTCCAAGCCCGTCTTTCGCCTTGGCGTCGCTAAGCGCCGCTAAGACGCGAGGTAGATTGGCGAGCGGTTCGCCCATGCCCATCATCACGATATGGCTGAGCCGTTCGTCGGGCGGTAATCGTCGCTGCAGGCGAAGCATCTGTTCGACAATTTCGCCCTGTGTCAAATTCCGCTCCACACCATCGAGCCCACTAGCGCAAAACACGCAGCCCATCGCACAGCCAACTTGGCTGCTGACGCAGATACTGCGTCGCGTGCCATCACGCAACAGCACGCATTCCACCTCACCACCGCCCGCGAGCTCAATCAATAGTTTTTCGGTGCCGTCGCGAGAACTGGAAACGACAACATCACGTGCGACGAACAACTCAAACGAATCCTCCAACTGACGACGTAATGCAGCCGGAAGATCGGTCATCGCGTCAAATGAGGTGACGCGACCCTGATAGATCCAGCGTCGAATCTGCTTAGCACGAAATGGCTTTTGGCCATGCTCTACGAGCCATTTCGCCAACGCTTCGGTGGACCAGTCCAGCAAATGAGCCTTAACCGGTTCGCTTGGCAAACCAGCATGGATCGTTTGGACGTCGGCTTGCGACGGTGTGGTGGTCAGAATCGGAAGGGTCATTTCGCTTTGGGAACTCGGCGTTACGCGTTTCCACGCAAGTTACCCGATTTCAGGCCAAAAGTCCGCTGGCTTATTGGCCTTCGCGACGCATGGTCAACTGTCGAGTGATGACGCGTCCGATGAAGTATTGTGCCGGCACAAACGAATTTGAATCGATGGGAACGGTCACACTGACGGTCAGTTCTTCCGTGTCATCATCGATGCGGCCCGGGGTCACATCGACGGCGGCGTTCCGAATCCCAATCGTCGACAAAACTCGCGTGGCTTCAGCAACCACTTCGCCACGCGTTCCACCCGGAATGATGCCTCTCCTGGCACCTTCATAAACGGCGTTGTCGGCGGTGTGCCGAATCATGGCAACGCGACAAAACTCGAAACCGCCGAAGAAGAACATCAGAACGATAGGCACAACTAACGCAAACTCCACCGCGACCGATCCGGTGCGCGAGGGGCGTTTGATTCGAGGAGATGAGTGCGAGAACATGGGTCAAAGCATCGGGAGAACAAGCGAGCGGGTCGTCCATTGCACTGGCAATCACGACACGGTTTTGAAAATCAGTCCGTCATGATCGTGCCCAACGTCAGGGCGATTTCGCGATAGACCTCAATGAGTTGAGCACCGTTGTCGGCGTGGAAATAGCGTCCACCTCCAATTGCGGCGACATCTCGCATGCGATTGCGATCGGCATTACCACCAAACGTGATGGTGTGAATCATCGTTTTTTCGCCGGCCAGCACCCGAGCCACACTGGCGGGTTCCGGACCGCGATTGTGACGACCATCGGTCATGACAATCATCGTCCGCTCGACAAACTCAACCGGTCGACCGCGTCGGGCGATCCTGCCGCCCGCTTCCATACCCCGAGAAATGCTCGTGAAGCCTCGCGTGGGCATTCCGGCCATCGCCGCATTGATCGCATTCAGGTTGGTGGTCAACGCGACGTCTTCGGTCGCTTGGTCGTTGTACGATGCCAGACCCACCCGCTCTTGCACGGGCGTCGAATCCAGCAGGCGAACAAAGACATCCAGTGCCGCGCGTAATTCAAAGATTTTGGCTCCCGTCATCGATCCACTTCGATCGACCACCAATGTGATGTCGCGTTCGATGTATGTGGCCGTGGCATCCGTGATGGGCTCAAAAACTTGCGTTCCGGTCACATTACCAAAGAACAAAGGCACTGCACCGGAGAGACTGGATCGAGTTCGTTGACCTCGGACTCGAACACTGTTGAGCGCGTTCCCACCGGCGGCAGCAAACGCGTACTTACCATTTTGCTGACGCTCACTGCGACCAAACTCAAAATCGCCTGCCGACAATAGTAAAGGCTGGTTCGCGACACGATTCGCCGCCGCAATCTGCTGACCTCGAGCGATCGCGGCGTCTCGGCTCAGCGTATCGGCCAACGTGGTTGCCGCCGCTTTGGATGCCGCGTCCGTGGCCGCGCGAAGTTCCGCGCGGGACAAATGCATGTAAGCGATGTCGACCGAAAACGCGACCGTGAACAGAAACAACATCAACATCACAGCGATCATGACCAGCATCGCTCCACGGCGATCTTTGGCCGGTCGAGCGGACGGTTGTGGGCGAATCGACATGATGGTGGCGTTCAAAAAATGGTGGGCGGTTATTGTTTGAGCATCACGATGCGGGCGGTGACATCACGATTGCTGATGAATTGACCAACCAGTGGGCTATTGGGGCCGCTTGGGGCGGTCACGACCGCGGCGATTTCGCGTCCGCGATCCAGATCAAACGATTCACCCGACGGAAACCGAATCGCGTAGGACTGCACACCACGCGCGTCCAAAATGTTTCGTGCCCGAGCCGTAGCATCCGCATTGCTTCGACCATTACGAATCGCTTCGCGTGCGGCCTCGTACGCGGCCACGTTGACGGACTGCTTCAGGAAAATCATGCTCGACGCTTCGATTGAGCCGAAGATCAACAGCACCAAAATGGGCAAGCAAACGGCGAACTCAACGACGGCAGCACCGCGACGCATGCGAGCACGATGGGGTGCCGATAAGCGGCATGAATTGATTTGGTTGGGTCGCATGAAACCTCTCAGCCCTGTTTGGTGTGATGAGCCGAAACGTCACTAGCTTGCAATCCAGCACGATCAATCAATGCGTTGAAACCGTCGGCAATCTCTCTCCAGTAGTCGTTCTGCCGGAACTTCAGCGGCGACACGGTAGAGCCTGACGCAGCCTTAGCGATTTCCTGACGCAAACGACTGATCGGACCCGCAAATCGATTGGTCAGCTTCAACGTGTCCAGCACAAAGGCGGGGATCAAGCACGTCGTGACAATCAGGAAAGGCAAGAACCGCCTGATGCATTCGCGTCCGGTTTCCGCCCAGCTGGCTTCAGGTTGCTCAAACAACCGCACCCAGATCATCAAGGCAAAGCAGTTACAGGCGAACAGTGCGATCCAGTGAAATGCGATCTTTCGAATGATGCCAAATTGAATCTCGCGATCGACCACGGTTTTTGTGCGTGGAATTGAGCTTTCGCTGACGGACGTATCGGATTCGGTTGGAGTCACGGCAGTCATTCTTAGTTCGAGATCAAAGTGGGAATCGACAACCCATGGAGGCGGTCAAATCAATGCGTGTTTTGATGGTCTGGCGTTGGTATCAACGAACCGAACGCCTGAAGGCTAGGTTTTTTGAAGCCGCGTTTGCGAAGCCGTTTGCAAAACCGCTTCCAAAGTCGAAACACAGTCGTCGCAGACACCAAACATCGCGACCTTGTCGATTAAATCGAATTGAGGCACATTTCCGGTGTTGCGAACTCTGTCTTCAATTTGAGCGTTCCTATGAAAGTCATGCTTGCCGTCGACGGTTCGGCCTTTTCACGTGCCTGCGCGGCTTCTCTGGCGACGCTTCCGCTTCCCGGCAATGCCGCAGCCACCGCCTCCACATCCCGCAATGAGGCTGCCGAAGACCAGGACTTGGAAATCATGATTGTTTCAGTGGTGAATCCACCCGAAGTCGTTGTGAGCACGCAAAGTGAGGTCTGGTATCCGCAGTTCATTGAGCATCAAGAGGAAATTGCCAAGGCGGCCATCAGCCAGGCGCGAGCGATTCTTGAGCCAACCAAAGCCAAGATTACGTCTCATCAAACCGCCGGTCATATTGGACACACGTTGGTGACGCACGCTGAAAATGAAGACGTTGATCTCATCGTGGTGGGTGCGAAAGGGCATTCGGCAATCACTCGGATTCTTTTGGGCAGTGTGAGTGACTATGTCGCAACACATGCGACCTGCGACGTGTTAGTGATTCGCCCGCCGGTGACGGCCGCGATTGATGGTGACGCGACCGAGACAACGGATTCGAATCTTGCTTCAGCTGATATCGTCGTCGGCGATGTGCAGTGGAACGAAATCGCGGTTACGGTCGACCATCGCGAGTTTTCGCAAGCGGTCGTGGACCGGCTTTGCCAATTTGCTTGGTCGCCTTCGCAGCACATCACGTCAATGACGGCCGCGGTCAAGTTGGAAGCTTTTCGCGAGGATGTCATGCCGACCGCCGTCGAGGAAGGCCAGCGACGACGCGATCTCGCGATGCGATGTGCCGAGGCCGCCGCGGAACGTTTTCGCGATGCGGGCGCTAGTGCGACCGCCGAAACCACCGAAACGGACCACATCGGCGAAGGGTTGATCCAACTGGCCGAATCGCACAAGAGCGACTTGATTGTGCTGGGCGACAGCGGTCGAGGTGCGATCAGCAGCTTCTTGCTCGGCAGCACGTCGAAATACGTGCTTCGTCACGCTCACTGCAGCGTGATGATCATTCGCTAGAACCCTGCGGCCCAGTGCTTGCTATGGCTGTCAGTCAAGGATGCGAAAGTCGATTTTGTTGGGTTGAATAACTGGACAGCGTTACCTTGGATTAGCCGGCGGGCGATAGCCGCGGTTTTCTCGGGCTAACCGTCGCTAGCGCCAAGACGGCTAATACGCTCGATAATGCTATGAATCACGGTGCTTTCCATCCAAAGAAGCACTGTCCAGATACATCGACTGAACCGGTTGCCCTTCACAGAGGCGACTCAATGATCTCGCGAAGCAATATGCGAGAGAGCCGCAGCGTTGACGATGGCCATTGCGTCTGACTTCATTCGAACAAATGCGTTACCGGATTTGGCTTTCGTGTTTTGACGTCGTGGCTATAGTTGTAGCGACGTATCGAGCTGTTTGTTCCCGAAATACGCACTGGAATTGTCCATGAGTTTGGCCGAGGCTTATCAGAATCATTCTTGTGCCATTTCCTTTGAGTTGTTTCCGCCGAAAACAGACGCGGGCCTGGAGACACTGTGCGAGAACGTTCGACGACTGATGAACTTCGGTCCTCGCTACTTCACATGTACCTACGGGGCTGGCGGCTCAAGTCAACGAGCAACCCTGGATGTGCTGCAACGAGTCAAGGAGATCACGGATCTTCCCGTCGCTTCGCACCTTACTTGTGTGGGGTCAACTCGTGATGAATTGCATGCCTATTTGACTCGGGCAACTGAAATCGGCGTGGACTATATCGTTGCCTTGCGAGGCGATCCGCCAAAGGGATCGACGGAATTTCAGGCCGTCGATGGTGGCTTGCGTTACGCGAACGAACTCGTCGAGCTCATTGATGCCAATTTTCCTCAGCTGGGAATTGCGGTTGCCGGCTATCCCGAAGTGCATCAGGAAGCACCAGACGCCCAAACGGATCTCATCAATCTCAAACGCAAAGTCGATGCCGGTGCGGACGTGATCATCACGCAGTTGTTCTACGACAACGCCGATTTTTATCGGTTTCGAGATCGTTGCGACGTCGCGGGAATCACGGTGCCAATCGTGCCCGGGGTGTTGCCCGTCACCAATTTCAAGCAGGCCCAGCGGATCGCATCGATGTGTAAGGCATCGATTCCTGACGACTTGGAATCCGCGATGACGGCTGATGATTCTCCAGAGCACCAGTTCCGCATCGGTGTCGAACACGCACGAATGCAGACGATCGATCTGATTGAAAACGGGGTTCGCGGCATACACTACTATGTGCTCAACAAGAGTGACGCCGCGGCCAAATTGCTTGAAGGACTCGAGGCTGTCGCGTAACTTGCGAGTGACTAAGCGTTTCGAATTGTCGTCATCAAAGGATGACGTCGCTTGAATTTCGCTCCTGCCCATTGTTCTCCCCTCGCTGATCCCACCTCCAATCCACCTGTCATGCGAACTGCAGCTATCGCTGCGTTGTTCCTGGCCGCAATCGCTTTATCGTTGGTCCTACCCCCAGCGACGGCCGATGCTGCCGAACGCGAAGCCGACCGTATCGCATTCTTTGAGAACCATGTTCGACCCGTTTTGGTCGAGCATTGCTACGAATGCCATTCGACCGAGGCAGGTGAGGCGGAAGGAGGTCTTCGGTTGGATGGGCCGGCCGCGATGCGGGCGGGCGGTGATCGTGGTGCGGCGGTTGTTCCGGGCGATATTGACGCCAGCCTGCTGATTCGCGCGATCGAGTACGACGATCCCGACATGGAGATGCCGCCCTGGGGACGATTGCCGCAATCGGATATCGATCATTTGCGGCAGTGGGTGGACAGCGGTGCAGCCGATCCACGACCTGACCAATATGATCCAAGCCTCGACTCATCGGAGTCACCGCTTGATCGCGAGTTGTCCTCGCACTGGGCCTTCATTCCACCCCGCCGTATCTCAAGCGATACGTGGTCGAATCTGCCTGACGTTCCGGATTCCCAGCCAAACAAGTCTGAGTCATCGCTGCATCAAGATCCCATCGATGCGGTTGCGGCACGATTTGCCCGTCGAGCTGGAGTTGCCACGAATGGTTCGGTGGATCGTGCAACCCTTTTGCGTCGGCTGTCGATCGACTTAATAGGATTGCCACCAACGGCGGAGGAAGTCCAAGCCTTTATCAATGATCGTCGTCCCGATGCGGTTCATCGCCAAATCGATCGTTTTCTGGCCGATCCTCGGTATGCCGAACGCTTCGGCCGTCACTGGATGGATCTGGCTCGATACGCGGACACCAAAGGTTACGCGACCGCGGGTAAAGAACGCGCGATTGCAGGGTCGCATGGTTATCGAGATTGGTTAGTGAATGCCTTTGCAACGGACATGCCCTATCCGGAAATGATTCGTCATCAGCTTGCTGCCGATCAGACCGATCCCAAAGGCACTCTGGGACACCAAGACGCGATGGGTTTTCTGACCATTGGAAGACACTTCCTCAGGCATGATGACACGATCGACGATCGCATCGATGTCATCGGTCGTGGCTTACTGGGTCTGACCATTTCTTGCGCGCGTTGTCACGATCATAAGTTCGATCCGATCGAGACCATGGATTACTACTCGCTGTACGGAGTTCTAGACAACAGCGTTCCCTCGGACTCCAGTGCAAGCGATTTGTTACTCGTCGATCGGCCGAAACTTCGCAATCAACGCGTTATGATTCGAGGTCAGCGGGGCAATTGGGGTCCTGTTGCCCCGCGTCGCTATTTGGTCCGTTTTCAGGAACGACCCGAGGAGGAATTTGTCACGGGAAGCGGTCGTTTGGATCTCGTCGAACGGATCAGCGACCCGGACAATCCTCTGACGTATCGGGTGATGACCAATCGAATCTGGGGACATTTGATGGGAGATCACCTTGTTGATTCGCCCAGCGACTTTGGCTTCCGCACGCCGCCACCTGAAATCCCGATGCTGCTGGATGATCCTGCGGCTGATTTTGCAACGCACGGCAGCATTAAACGTCTCATTCGACGATTGGTGCGAACTCGGATTTATCGACAGGATTCATCGACGAGTGAATCGTCACAACAAATCGATCCCGATAACCAACTGTGGGCTCGTGGTCATCGACGCCGACTCGACTTTGAATCTTTGCGGGACTCGATGCTGTCGGTCTCAGGTCACCTTAACGAGATCATCGGCGGACCATCGGTCGACATCATGACCGCCGACGTGACGCCGCGTCGTACGCTGATGGCGCGTATCGATCGACAAAATCTACCTGGGCTGTTTCGCACGTTCGACTTTGCCAGCCCTGACATGCATTGTCCGCAGCGCTACCAGACAACGGTGCCGCAGCAATCGTTGTACTTGATGAACCATCCGCATCTGCATCAACTCGCGCGGGCCACCGTTGCGACGATACGGCGACAGTCTGGCAATACTCTTAGTCACGAGCAAAAGGTGATCGCCACGTTCAAACGCGTGCTCGCGCGTTCCCCGTCGCAGGGTGAGATCAAAGCGAGTCTGGAATTCCTGAGCCTGCCCGCTGACCCACCTCCGCTTAGGCACGACCCCAGACAGTTGTGGCAGTACGGAACAGGAAAGCTGGTCGATAATAAGCTTTCGAATTTCAAGCCGTTTGCTCATTTCAAAAACGATCGATACCAAGTCGAGTCGACGTTCCCCAGTCGCGGCCCATTCAAATACGCATCCTTGGGAAAACGCAACGGCCACCCCGGACCCACATCAAATCACAGCGTAGTCCGGCGATGGTTTAGTCCCATCGCCGGGCGAGTGACGATATCGGGTATCGTCGGACATCAAAAACAAATGGGCGACGGCGTGATTGCCGTTATTCATGCCGGTGGCAAACAGATCTTTCGTGAGAAGCAAAAGTCCAATCGGCGACCCATTCGTAACCTTACGGCGCGGGTGAAAGCAGGAGATGCGGTTGACTTCATCGTCGCACCCGGCAAGACGACCAACCACGACAGCTTCTTTTGGGAGATCAACCTGGGAGTCACTGGCGATGACGGGCAACGAGTGGAAGCTTCGTCTCAGTCTGACTTTGGTGGGCCGAACGTGAACGCCGCTCCCGAAGGTCTGACTCGCTGGGAACAGTTCGCGCAAGTACTTTTGCTGTCCGATGAATTCGCGTTTGTGGATTGAGGAGCTTTATGAGGTTTCAAAGCGGTCTGAATCGTCGGCAATGGTTGCGTCAAGCGGGTCTGGGAATCGGCTCGCTGGCGATGGTCGATTTGATGCAACGCGAAGCGATGGCTCGAAACGTCGCGCCGCACTTTGCGCCTCGAGCGAAACGAGTGATTCATCTGTTCATGAACGGCGGCCCAAGCCAAGTCGACACGTTTGACCGCAAACTTGCGCTCAACAACCTCGATGGCAAATCGGCACCGATACCAAACCTGAAAACGGAACGACCTACGGGCAATGTGCTCAAGTCTCCCTACAAGTTCCAGGCTTATGGGCAGTGTGGGCTGGAAGTTAGCGAGCTATTTTCCAAAACCGCCGAGCATGCTGATGAGTTGTGCGTCATCCGCTCGATGCACGCGGACGTTCCTAATCACGAACCGTCGCTGCTGCTGATGAATTGCGGCGAAGCACGTTTGATTCGTCCTTCGTTGGGATCATGGATCACGTATGGGTTGGGCAGCGAAAACGAAAACCTGCCTTCATTCGTGGTGATGTGTCCCGGCGGCTACCCGATCAAGGAATCGCAGAACTGGCAAAATGGTTTCTTGCCCGGCAAGTATCAGGCGACGTACGTTGATTCGAGCCATTCGCAGATCGATCGATTGATTGAAAACATCCGCAACTCGGCGGTGTCGCGTGGCGATCAACGTCGGCAGCTCGACCTTCTCAACGCATTGAATCAGCCTCACGCAATCAGCCGCGATCACGATCCTCGATTAGAAGCCCGCATCGACTCGTTTGAGCTCGCGTACCGCATGCAATCGGAGGCAAGTGAGGCCTTTGATACATCGCAAGAGTCAGCCAAAACGATCGAGATGTATGGCTCGGGTGACTTCGCGAGGCAAACGTTGATCGCACGCCGGCTGGTCGAACGCGGTGTTCGTTTCGTTCAGCTTTATACTGGTGCGGGTCAGCCCTGGGACACTCACGATGACCTTGAACCAAGACACCGCGACGTGGCCGCACGCGTCGACCAGCCCATCGCGGCATTGCTGACGGATCTCAAGCGAACCGGGTTGCTTGATGAAACGCTGGTGATTTGGGGTGGTGAATTTGGACGCACCCCAGTTGTTGAAATGCCGAAGAAGGGATCGAACCAAGGCAAAATGAATGGCCGCGATCACAATCACTATGGCTTTACCGTTTGGATGGCAGGCGGTGGTGTTGCCGGCGGCACCGTGGTGGGCGCGACAGATGAATTGGGATTCAAAGCAGTCGAAAATCGTGTCCACGTGCACGACTTACACGCGACGATCTTGAGATTGCTCGGTTACGACCACGAGCGATTAACCTATAACTATGCCGGTCGTGACTTTCGATTGACGGACGTTCATGGTCGCGTCGTCGAAAATGTTTTAGCATGATCATGTTTGAGCCCGCTCGGCAACGAGGTCGTCCGGTTTTGCCAACCTCTCCCAAACGAAGTTTGGGGGAGGTCGAGTCGAGCGTCAGCAAGACGCGGAAGGGGAAATGATCGTCAAACGGCGCTGTCGCCCGACATGCTGAGGACTGCCCCACCCCGCAAGTCTCGCGGGACGCTCGACTTGCGACCCTCCCCGCGTTGCGGGGTGGGTTAAGTCGAAAACCGGATGACCTTCAACGCCTGGTGGGTCGAGAACGAGCCCTCCTCGCACCGCTTTCGTTTCTCGCAACATTTCTACGAGCCAGCCCTTCGGCGACAAAGCTGCGAGATAGTGAAGTCAATTCGACCGTCTGTAAAAACTACCTTTCCTGATTTAGCACCCACTCAATGCAAGCTCTTTTACTGACCGATTACAAGCAGATGGAAGTGACCGAGGTCGACGAGCCGGAGGTCGGACCTGACGACGTGTTGGTCGACGTCCGTGCGTGCGGCATTTGCGGCAGCGATATTCACGGCTATGACGGCAGCACCGGTCGACGCATTCCGCCACTGATCATGGGCCACGAAGCGTCGGGCGTCGTTGCAGCGATTGGCGCGAACGTTATCGACCTAAATGTGGGTGACCGAGTCACGTTCGATTCGATGGTCTCTTGCAGCAACTGCGAGTTTTGCCGCGACGGCCATCGCAATCTGTGCGACTCGCGGATGGTCCTTGGCGTCTCATGCGACGAGTACCGTCGGCACGGAGCCTTTGCACAGCAGATCAGCGTGCCCAGGCGGATTGTTTATCAACTGCCTGACACCCTATCGTTCGAGCATGCCGCGCTCGTTGAAGCGGTCAGCGTTGCGGTTCATGCCGCCGCTGTCACTCCGGTTCAACTGGGTGATACCGCGGTCGTTGTCGGCGCTGGCATGATCGGGCTGTTAACACTGCAAGCTGCCCGCGCTGCTGGGGCGACGCAGGTCATTGCCATTGATTTGAACGATCGCCGATTAGAAACCGCACATTCACTCGGAGCGGATGTCATCTTGCGGGCCGATCAGGTGGATGTGGTTGCCGAAGTCGCCAAGCTGACTCGCGGGCGCGGCGCTGATGTGGCGTTTGAGGTCGTGGGGGCGACACCAACGATCAGAACGGCGATCGAAACCGTTCGAAAGGGTGGCGCGGTGACCTTGGTTGGCAATGTCTCGCCAACAATCGAGTTGCCGCTGCAGTCGGTCGTCACGCGCGAAATTCGGTTGCAGGGCACCTGTGGTTGCAACGGTGAGTATCCGCAGTGCATAGATCTGATGAATCGAGGTGTGATTAATGTGGCTCCCCTCATCACCAGTCAGATTTCTCTCGCTGACGGTCCCCAGTGGTTTGAGCGTTTGCACGCTGGTGATCCAGATCAAATGAAAGTGGTGGTCTGTCCCTAACAACGTGTTCTAAGGGCCGCACCTAGCGGGACCACTTGGCATGGACGATCTGACTTGGATGAATGAGGCCTTGGATTTGGCGAAGCTAGGCCAAGGCCAGGTTGAGCCCAATCCCATGGTCGGCTGTGTGTTGGTTCGAGACCGTGTGAATATCGGACGGGGCTATCATCAGCAATTCGGCGGTGACCACGCGGAAGTGGCCGCCATCAAGGATTGCCAAGCTCGGGGAGACACGCCCCGGGGAGCCACCGCCTATGTGACTCTGGAACCCTGTTGCCATCACGGAAAGACACCGCCCTGCACCAATGCGTTGATTACCGCTGGTGTGAACCGTGTGGTCGTGGCGATCGCTGATCCGTTCGCAAAAGTGGCCGGCGGAGGACTTGAGCAGCTCAAGCAAGCCGGCATTGAAGTGTGCGTTGGGATCGGCCACGAACAGGCCGAAGATTTGATCGCCCCCTATCTCAAACGAGTGCAAACCGGACGACCCTGGGTTATTGCCAAGTGGGCGATGAGCATCGATGGCAAAATCGCAACGGCAAGTGGTGCTAGCCAGTGGATCACGAATCAATTCAGCCGTTTGGCGAGTCATCACCTTCGCAATCGAGTTGATGCAATTGCGGCCGGGATGGGCACCATTGTGGCCGATGATCCTAGATTGACGGTCCGTATTCCGCCGGAATCCAATGCGGACAGCAGCAGCGATGATCCCGGCGCGAAACGCTCCTCGCGAACAAAAGCTCGATCGCATCCGGTCCGGCTGGTTTTTGCGAGACGGCGAGTCCCCGACTTAAAAAGTCAACTGGTTCAAACCGCATCGGACGTCCCCACGTGGGTCATTGCGGGTTCGCAAATCAACGCGGCCGACCTCGCGCGACTAGCGGATCATCAAGTTGAAACCTGGCAAGCAAGCACCGATGACGCTGTCGAGATGGTCACCGAAGCACTGACCATGCTCGGTGGTGACGAGAATCCCTCACGGATTCCAATGACAAATGTCATGGTGGAAGGCGGTGGAGTGCTATTGGGAAGTTTCGCGTCAGCCGGACAAATCGATGAAATCCATGCGTTCATTGGTGCCAAGTTGATTGGTGGGGCCAGGGCGGCCGGACCCGTCGCTGGCGAGGGGGTGTCAGCCGTCCCGGATGATGGCCAATGGAGACTGATCGAGTCGACCGCGTACGCAGATGACACCTGCCTTGTCTACCGCCGCCGGTGACCGTGCAGCAGCTGATACTGGGACATCATGTCGGCGATGGAGCTTAGGGAACTTTTCAGACGAGGTGTCCGTCCAAAAAGCCGTTTGAGTCGTCAAACCGCAGGACCCGCACGACCGGCCAAGTTTGCCGCAAACCCCGACGCACAGGCGTTTTTCGTTGCGTTGAGGTAGCCCGGAATTAGACTCAGGCGACGCGATTTCGCTGAAAATATGCGAATTGCGTAGCTTATCCAATTTCTCAAGTCGCCCAGCTGCTGAAATCGTCAGTGACCGGGTCTGATGAGGCAACTGATGACAATCGGTAAACCGAGCTTTTCCCAATTCGGTCGATCTTTGACGCAGCCGTCGAATATCGGCCCATCCCCTCTTTCAGGCGGTCCGTCGGGGCGTAAGCGGAGAACGTCGCGACGCGGTACCAAGCGCGCCGCCCTTGGGAAACGGCTTCAAACGCGGCGAAGTCTGCAGTCGCAACCTTTGGAAGCGCGTCAGCTTTTGGCCGGCCCTGAACTGGTTGGTATCACGTCGAATTCAGGCCAGTTAATCCTCAACAGCACGTCGCTCGACAACGTTCCATCACAGGGGATTGAGAACCTCAATATCAGCCCCCGCGAACTCACTTTTCAGTTCGACGATTCGGTTGATATTGATCCCGATACTTTGGGCGATGCCGAAAATCCACTCGCAATCACGATCACACGGAAGGGTGACGACGGATCATTTGAATCTGCCCGCGCGACAACGGACTTCAACACGAACGCAGACGCATTTGCTAATGACACCAGCATCCCAGCTCCGTTCCGTGAACCAGTCCTGATTGAGTTTCGTGCGGCACCAGATTTTCCCGGTGTCAACGGCAATGGCATTCGCGTGCTGCTGACTTCAACATCGCGAACAATCAGTCAACCGGTCGACATTCGAACGCCGACCGCTGCGGAACTCAACTTCTTGAATGACATCGAACCGGTTGGTGATAAGCCGGTTGTGGTGATCAGTCTGAACAGTAATCCGACACGTCCGGCGACCATGCGCGACCTCGGCATTGCGATTCGAGATTTGAATCTCGGTGGCACCGATCCGCTTGCCAACATCATCCAATCCTTTGAGGTTTACGGTGAGACCCTAACTCCCGTAGGTACCGCCGTTGCCGCGAGTGGCCCGATTGCATTGACGCTTGACGGCGCCAACGCCGCATCGGCTACGACCGATTTTGGCTTGGGAGAAGGCACAAGCGTACGCTTCATCGCCAATCAGTCAGGCGCCGCAGGGCGCGATATCTCCGTTTCGATCGTTCGACGCGACTTGGGTGCGCAAGCCGAACCGCTCGTCACCGTGACCGGCACCAACATTACGGTGACGGTCAATTCGAACGCGACAAATCCAGCCACGGTAGGCGATATCGTCGATGCCATTAATGACACACCGACGTCCGCTTCGCTGATCACCGCACGACTTGATCGCGGTGATGCATCCGATGAGATCAGCGGAGCATTTGGCGGAACCTTCAATTTGGATGGCGCGACGGATACCGTTGTTGAAGCAGGGTTCGTCGGAATCGGAGATTCCCCAAACGAAGTCGTCTTTCGGTTTGCTGAAGCATTGCCTGACGATGAGTATCAGATTCAGGTTTTTGGCGAAGGTGTGCGAGCGCTGCTGAATCAAGACGAAGAAGCCTTCAATGATGGCGTCGATTTCGCGACCCGATTCAACTTGAACACGCCTCCACGAGTCGCCGCCGTCGTGCCTCAGCCGGTGACACGCAATGTATCCGGTCAATTGATTCCGGACCCTACGGGTATCGAAGTTCACTTCACGCAAGATGTCGATCCTGACTCCGTGCTTGATCCGCGGTTTTATGAGCTGATCTACACGAACGACACCGCCACAACGCTTGATGATGCGGTGTTTTCACCAACCGCATCAAGCACAACGCCGGCCGTCCAGGTTGTTGATGGCCGTCCCAATGTTGTGCGATTGAATTTTGCTGATGCTCTCAATCGGCTTGGCGAGGGCTCCATTCGGCTTCGCATTGGCGAAGACAGCATGTTTCCCAGCGCCGCGCCAATGGAAGAAAGCGTTGTCACCGACGCGGGAGATTCATTTGGCACGGCTCGTGTGATCACGAATTTACAAAGTGCTGCGCCGGGGGAAACCGTTAGCGTTCGATTGACTGGGGGTCAGATCAACAATCCGTCAGTGTTTGAACTTCAGTATCCTGGCGGCACTGATTATCCCGGCGTGCGGAATCTCCGGCCCGACGATCCAAGTCGGCTTGATCGAACGGTGCCATTGGATGTTTGGCGGGGCACGGCCGATTCGTTCGCGGGTATCACAACCGCCTTTTACAACTTTCCCTCCGAGTATCAAACGATCGAGGGTGGCGATCAAACCTTCACCAATTTGATCGCTGACCTGCCTGAACAACAGCAGCGCGTCCGCGAGGTGATGTCGCTGTTCAGCGAATACCTTGGCATCCAGTTTGTGGAAATCGGCGACACGGCTTCCGGTGCGATTTCAGTTCCGGCTGCAGATCAAGGTCCGCTGTTCAGCATCGGTGTTGGCGATCTGAATGCAGTTGGTGACATCAGCGCCGCGGGAGGTGTGACACTGGATACAACCAGCGTCGCTAACCTGAGTTCATTTGATCCGGATAATCCGACCGCACCCCTGGACCCCGTTGCCAACCAAGCTCTGTTGGTGATGGACTTTCAAGATTTTGATGAGAGTGTCGATGATCAAATCGGTGGTGAGTTCTTCCGGGGTGCCTTCTTTGGTGTTGGTCAATTACTCGGCTACGGCTACGCCGATCACCTTCCACAACCGGTGACGCAATCAACCGATTCGGTTCTCGATGACGCGCCGTTTGTGTCCGTGTTTGACGAACAGGTTGCCTTGGGCGTCCCACCACAAAGTCTGGATCCGGCACTAAGACAAGTTCCCGCTCAGAGTTCAGATCTATCCGGTGCACCGGAAGCCTTATTTCCGAGTCCTTCCGATATCGTCAATGGGCAATATCTCTATCGCCCTGAATCCAACGATATCGATCTTTACCAATTCACTCTCAGCGAGCCGGGCACGCTGTCGTTATCGACGGTCGCGGAACGTTTGGAGCGATCTAGCTCGCTTGACACCGCGTTGAGGCTGTACCAGCAACTCGATGATGGCAGCTTCATCGAAATTGCTGCCAACGATGATTATTTCAGCAATGATTCGCTGATTGAAATCGATGTGACCGCAGGAACGTACGCTGTCGGTGTGAGTTCGACGGGCAATACAACCTACGATCCAATCATCGCGGGAACGGGCTTGGGCGGCGTCAGCCAAGGCGATTACGAGTTGGTCATGACGTTCGAATCGCAAGCATCCGATGGTATCCAAGATGTTCAGTTTGCTGGTATCACCAATGCCCTCGACGGTGATGCCGACGGCGAAGCGGGTGGCGATTTCAACTTTTGGTTCCGTGCCAATGATCCCAACACGATCGTCTATGTCGACAGCACCGGTGGCGGTGGTTTGGGCGGCCGGGTCGGCAGTATCACCAATCCATTTCGCGAAATCGATGTGGCACTCAATGATCCCATCGATGGCATCTTGGCACGCCAAGCACGCGGCGAGATTGTTGAAACACTTCGCATTGTTGGCGGTGGTGACTATCAGATTGGCCGTACCACGTCCGGTAATCCGCTTCGCGATGGTGTCAATCTTGATGTCCCACAAGGGATCAATCTCATCATAGATGCTGGTTCGACGTTTCAAATGTCGCGCAGTCGTATTGGTGTTGGCAGCACCACCGCATCGGAAGATCGAAGTGGTGGATCGATTTCCATCTACGGCACGCCTGATGAAAGCGTGCAATTTGTTGGGCTCAATGCAACACCGGGATCATGGGGCGGCATCGATATTCGAGGCGACGTCGATCTTGCCGACGATAGCCGGACCAACTTTGAAAACGCGGGCGTGTTCTTAAACCACATCCAGTACGCTGACATCCAAAATGGTGGCGGCGAGGTGACAGTTGATGGTTTGAGCCGAGAGATCTCGCCGATTGAATTGGCCGATGTTCGTGCAACGGTCATGAACAATCGAATCACCAATTCCGCAAATGCCGCCATTTCAGCCACGCCCAACACATTTGCCGAAACTCGATTTGATGAGGCACGATTTCAAAATGAATTGGTCGCATCGGATCCAGCATCCGGACCGTTCGTCAGTGACATCGTTCGCGTCGGGCCGCATATCAATGGCAACTTCATCGCGGACAATTCCATCAATGGATTGAACATTCGTTTGGAAACACCTCCAGCCGGTGATCCCGAACGTTTGCAAGTTAGTGCACGTTTTGATGACACAGACATCGTGCACGTGCTCACAGAAAATCTTTTGATTGAGGGAGACGCTGGCGGAGTGTCAGCAGGTCGTGTGATTCCCAGTGCCGTCTTGGTCGATGGAACAGCGATCGCCAACGTCGTCGGTGCCTCCGCTGCCAACAGTGGCCAAATCCCCGCGGGGACCTACATCTATCGAATCACCTTTGTCGATCGCAATGGATTTGAAACGGCACCCAGTGATGCAACGGGTCAGTTCACGCTCGGTGTGACGGGGCGCGTTGCACTGACCAGTTTGCCAGTGGTTCCAAGTGCTGACTTTACCGGACGTCGGCTTTATCGCGCTGAAACGAGCGATACCGATGCCATGGGCAATCCGATCTTCCGCGAGGTGGCGCGGCTCAATGGCACCGATACCGATTTCATTGATGGCGTGTTGGCGGGCACCAAAATCCTCGATCCCGCCGTGATCGCGGACCCAACTGCGGCGCGGGCTGGCCGTGTGGACGCTAGTCTCGTGATTGATCCTGGAACGGTCGTCAAGCTTCAAGGTTCACGCATCGATGTGACCTTCGACTCGCATTTGTATGCCGAAGGCACGCTAGCCAATCCCGTCGTGATCACCAGTCTTAATGACAATCGCTACGGTGCTGGCGGCACCTTCGACACCGGCGGCGGCCTCAACAGCGAAGTTCAACCTGGTGATTGGGGTGGCATTTATTTGGGATTCGGTGCGGACGGTTCCTTCGACAATGCGGTCTTGGCGGGCGGAGGTGGTACGACGCGTATTGACGGTGGCTTCGCTTCATTCAATGTGCTTGAAGCTCATCAAAGTGATCTGCGTGTTAACAACTCGCGGTTTGAAATGAACGCCGATGGCCGCGGATTCCTGAACGACAATGCGAACAACATCAACAATCCCGATGATGTAAGGGAAGCTCGCGTCGGACGCGCCAATAACGCGAGTGGGACCGTGTTTGTTCGCGGTAGTCAGCCCATCATTACCGGTAATGACTTCATCGATGGCAGCGGCCCAGTGATGAGTTTCGACGTCAATAGTTTTTCATGGAACGAACGACTCGATTATGGTCGTTCAACCGGACGCATCGACGCCTCAACGGTCCAAGGTAACTCCGGACCGTTGATCTCGGACAACCGGATTGATGTTAATGGAACCAGCACCGGCGCACCGACGGATACGACCAACCAAGCTCCAAGAGATGCTGCGGGCAATCTGATTCCCTTCGCGCTCAACGGGCTCGAAATACGCGGTGGTCAAGTTGCAACGGAGGTGGTTTGGGACGATACCGACATAGTGCACATCGTGCGTGACATGATTGAAGTACCCAATCAGCATATCTATGGCGGGCTACGTCTCGAGAGCGACGCCCGAGGATCGTTAGTTGTCAAGTTTCAAAGTCCCGATGCTGACAACGGTGAGCTCGAAAACGATTTGTTGCGCCAGAGACAGGCGGGCATCGTCGTGGGAGGCAATCTCATTTCGGCCGCAAACCAATTCATCGACATCGACGATCGAATTGGCGGCAGCTTGCAGATTGTGGGGCAACCCGACTTTCCCGTTGTGCTGACGGCACTTTTGGACGACACCGTCGGAGCCGGATTCACTCCGGATGGTCGCGCTAACTTAGACACGGACAACAACGGAATCTCACTGGATGAAAATGGCGATCCAATTTTCATTCCAGTTTCGACGGCGGACCCGTCGCCAACCCCATCAGGTCTGCCACTGGGTCCTGAGTTCGACCGCACGGATCGGATTGAAGTCGATAATGGTCCCCTCATTGATAACGACATCGACCCGAACAATGTCGGGTTTTTCAGTGCCGATATCTTGGCCGGTGGGGAAGTCATTGATGTGACCGTCTCAGGTCAAGATCAGGTCACCGAGCAACCGCTTCTGCAACAAGCGTATCAATCGCTTTATACAACCTTCATCGATGTCGATCTGATATTCCCCGACAGCAGTCCTGACGCAGTACCGCTATCGCAGGCTTTTGAGGGCGAGTTCGCCCCGGTTCCACAGCTAATTTCCCCAGACCGTGTGCGAACGTCGGCTGTCTATCAAATTCCGGGCGCCAATCGCTCGATTCGTTGGACGGTTGAAAGCTTCTTTCTCGACAACCGCGCTGTGCTGTACAGCACGGTCGATTTGGAAACCGTCGATGGACTACCGTTCAATAGCGGCTTTGTCAGCTCGATCGACATACTGAGCTATCTCGACTCGGGCGTTGAAGATGATGCGGCCGATGTGCTGTATCAATTGGGTACGCCGGGCGATACTGACTTTCGTCTGATGACATTGTCGCAAACCGCCCGAGTCGGTTTCAGCCATGGTGGCATCTATGAAAACGACCCCGTTAATCAGTTCAATGCGTCGTACAACGGTTGGGCGATCGATGATCCAGATACGCTGACGGACGCGATCATCGCAAACGGGATCGGCCCGCAACTGGCGGGCGATATCCCCGACAATTTCACGGCAGTGCCAGTCGCTGTCGCGCCCACGTTCGCGGGTGTCACCGGCGGGACACAGGCGTTGGGTGTGCTTGGTGCGCCAGCCGATATTGCTTCCGCACACGAATGGCGACTCGATGGTGGTAGCGATTCGGCTCGCGTCACGCATTTCATTGAATGGATCGCAAGCGATCCGGCCGATCCTTTTGATGTTGTCCTGCCTTCACCAATTGAAGGTTCTGGTGCATGGGACGGCATCACGGTTCGTGAGGCGGCATCCGATTTCAATGTGGCCGTATCGGCCGAGTCGGAACCAGGCAACATTGGCGTGGGTCCGATCAACGATCTCAACGCGACGACGGATACCGCGCAGTTTCTCGGCGAACTCGCACCGTCGGTGGAATTTGGCGATGACAACTTGCGAGTTGGTTTAATCGTTGATGGTGAGCTAAGCCAACAGGGTGATGACGATGTCTATAGCTTCATCGCCGAAGGCGGCACCCAAGTCTGGATGGATATCGACCGCACGAATGGTCGATTGGATACTGTCCTGGAATTGGTCGATGCAAACGGCAACACGCTGGTGCTGTCTGACAACAGCATCGCTGAAGCCGAACAAATCGATTTGCTTCAAACGGGCACGACGGCACAACAGAACGCGGCCCGAACCGCAATTCAGGCAAGAATCGGTGGTGGCGGAACGGCAATTGGCCTGGACAACGTCTTAGGGTTGGGCACCACCATTGCCGATGCGACGTTGGGTCAAGCTCAATATCAGGACCAGTATTCGGTCAATTCAAAAGACGCTGGGATGCGGGTGATTTTGCCTGGTACCCTTGGCGTGCGGACGCTGTATCACGTGCGAGTCCGCAGTGTTCCGCAACCCGTCACCGGTGGGCCGACCCTTATCAACTCGGTCGGCCAGGGCGTGACAACGGGCGCATATCAGCTGCAAGTTCGTTTGACTGAAAACGACGTGTTTCCGGGCACGCAAATTCGCTTCAGTGATGTTCGCTACGCCGTCAATGGTGTCCAAATCATCAATGGACCACTGCACAGTCCCTTGACTGGAGATGCCTATGAAGTCTCGCGCGACAACGACACGCTGCTGGGTGCACAACGGTTGGGGTTGTACAACAATCAGTACGATCCATTTGATGATTCAGGCGACGCCAGCAACCCGTTCGGCCCAAATGTTGACCTTGATGCGATCAACGATTTCCTAAACGACAATGATGATCCGGCCGACCCGATCACGGTGGCAGATTTAGTCGCCGCATTCCCGACGGTGTTCAGTAGTTCGGAAGGTTTGGTCATCAATCGTGATTCGCAGGGTTTCCTGCGAGTCGACATTGATTTGGCCAATCAGAGTGGACCTTTGGCC
>JBCCJB010000016.1:0-21356 GCA_039028015.1 Planctomycetota bacterium | reverse complement strand
CTAAACACGCCGTTAACCGCCGAAGTCATCATAGGCGATGTTTTCGGGTTCGACGCCCAGGTCGTCCAACATCCGGAAGACGGCCGCGTTCATCATCGGTGGTCCGCAGATGTAATATTCGATGTCTTCGGGTGCGGGATGCTTGCTCAGATAGTTTTCGAGCAGCACTTGGTGGATGAACCCGACATAACCTTCCCAGTTGTCTTCCGGTTGGGGCTCAGACAGTGCGATGTTGAATTTGAAGTTGGGAAACTCTTCCTCAATTTCGCGGAAGTGCTCGATATAAAACAACTCGCGAAGGCTTCGCCCACCATACCAGTAGCTGACCTTTCGATCCGTCCGTTGCCGCTTGAACAATTCAAAAATGTGGCTGCGTAGCGGGGCCATGCCCGCACCGCCGCCGATATAGACCATTTCAGCCTTGCTGTCCTTGATGAAGAACTCGCCGTAAGGCCCGCTAATAGTTGCCTTATCACCAGGTTTGAGCGAGAAAATGTAGCTGCTCATCTTCCCAGGCGGTGTTCCTTCGGGGGCTCTTGGCGACGGCGTCGCAACGCGAACGTTGAGCATGATAATGCCCTTTTCGCCGGGGTAGTTCGCCATGGAGTAAGCCCGGACCACTGGCTCGTCCACCGTGGACACGTAACGCCAGATGTTGAATTGGTCCCAGTCGGGGTGATACTCCTCGCCAATGTCAAAATCCTTGTAGTGGATTTGGTGGGCGGGACACTCAATTTGGATGTAGCCACCGGCACGGAAGTCGACTTCCTCACCCTCGGGCAGTTCTAACACGAACTCCTTAATAAAGGTGGCAACGTTATCGTTACTGCGAACGGTGCACTCCCATTTCTTCGTATCAAACGCTTCGGGTGGGACTTCGACAGTCATGTCCGTTTTGACAGCAACTTGACATGACAGTCGTTCGCCTTCGGCCGCCTCTTTTTTGTTGATGTGACCTTCCTCGGTGGGCAGCAGGTCACCACCGCCTTCAGGGACTTTCACTTTGCACTGAGCACACGTGCCGCCGCCGCCACAAGCACTCGAGACGAAGATGCCCGCATCTGCGAGCGCGCCAAGCAGTTTGCCTCCCGCCGGCACTTCGATTTCTTTCTGGTTATTGACCATGATCTTGACGGGGCCAGACGCGACCAGCTGGCTTTTGGCTGCCAGGATGAGACCCACCAACGCGATGACCACGACGGTGAACATCATCACGCCAAGCAGAACAACGGGAGAAAACATGACGTTTCAGGTTGAGAAAGAGATTGAAATTAAACGAATCGACGTCGGTCTCGATGAACTCACAACTGAATGCCGCTGAATGACATGAATGCCAACGACATTAGGCCAACCGTGATGAAAGTGATGCCCAAACCACGCAGCGGTGGCGGCACATCGCTGTACTTCATTTTCTCGCGAATGCCCGCGAGTGCCATGATGGCGAGTGCCCACCCGACGCCACAACCAAATCCAAATGTGATGGATTCACCAAACGCGTAGTCCCGCTGTTCCATGAACAGCGAAGCTCCGAGGATCGCGCAATTGACCGTGATCAAAGGAAGAAAAATCCCGAGCGCGTTGTAGAGCGAAGGCAGGAACTTATCCAGGAACATTTCGAGGATCTGAACCATCGCGGCAATCACGCCGATGTAGCTGATGAAACCCAGAAACGTTAAGTCGACCTCACCAAAATCATAGGTTGACGTTGGAATGAGAAGGCTATTCACCCAGACCAACGCACCCTTCTTCAACAGCAGGCTATAAATCAATTGATTGGCCGGAACTGTGATTGTTTGGATGGCGATGACGGCGATCCCGAGGCCGATCGCTGTTTTCACGTTCTTGCTAACCGCCAAGAACGTGCACATGCCCAAGAAAAACGCTAAAGCCAGATTCTCAACGAATACAGCTTGCAAAAAGATGCTTAAGTGTCGTTCGAAGTCCATTGTTTAGGCCTCCTCGATTTGTTCGGGCTTATTCAATCGAATCACCCAAATCAGGATGCCGATGATGAAGAAGGCACTTGGCGGAAGTAGCATCAAGTTGTTCGGGTTGTACCAGCCTCCATTGCGGTCCAGTGGCATCAACTCAAATCCGAAAAGAGTTCCATTGCCGAGGAGCTCGCGGAAAAAGGCGACGAACAACAGGACCATTCCGTAGCCAAGGCCGTTGCCGATGCCGTCGAGAAAACTCATCCAAACGCCGTTCTTCATCGCGAAACCTTCAGCACGACCCATCACAATGCAGTTCGTGATGATCAACCCGACGAAAACCGAGAGTTGTTTGCTGGTCTCGTAGGCGAAGGCTTTCAGGATTTGATCGACGACAATCACCGCCGACGCAATCACGGTCATCTGAACGATGATTCGGATGCTGCTGGGGATGTAGTTGCGAATCATCGAGACAGCAGCGCTGGAGAAGGCCAGCACGGCGACCACGGCAAGCGACATGACGATCGAGACATTAATACTGGTCGTTACCGCCAGAGCGCTACAAATGCCTAGGATTTGCAACGCGATTGGGTTGTTATCAATGATGGGGCCGAAGAGGACTTTGCCCACTTTTGATTTGGCCATAGGGATTCCTACGCTTCCACGGATGAACTGTGAGCATCACCGCGCGGGCGGCGGCCTGAGACTTGTTTGCTGGTGTCCTGATCGGATGCATTGGATGCCGTCACGGTACTTGAAATCTCATCCTTCAAACGCTCCAGAAACGGTCCGTAACCGTTGGGACCCGCCCAGTATCGAACGAGATTCGTGACGCCACGACACGTGATCGTGGCGCCAGAGAGACCATCAACCGCATAGTCGCTGCCGTCCGGTGCAGGACCCTTCGCGACCATTGCTGCCGGTTTGCCTTCGGGGTCAAAGAGTTTGTTCCCGACCCACTGTGCCTTCCATCGAGTGTTGTCGACTTCGCCTCCCAGCCCGGGCGTTTCCGCATGTTCGTAGAAGGTCAGTCCCTGAATTGTTTTCAGGTCAGCTTTGAGAGCAAGATAGCCATAGAGCGTTGACCAAAGGCCTTTGCCATACACGGGCAGGACCACTTGTTGGATAGCGTCATTGCCAGGCTTGATCACAAAGTAAACGCGTGAGACTTTCTCGCGGCGCGCCTCTCCGATATCGAATTCCGGATCGACAATCGCAATGGAGTCATCGGGCTTCTTCGCGGCTTCGCGAGGATCGTACTTCTCCGGATTATCTCGGCTGTCGTATTCGCCGGTTTCAAGCACCACCAGTTTTTCGCTCACCCAACCATACAGCTCCTCGATTTGGTCGCCGGAGAGCTCACTGGCAGGTTTCCCGTACTCGCCCATTGCCAATCCGGCGGCGTCGAGAATGTTTTTCTGGCGGTCCAGCACTTTGTTCTTTTCTTGCAGCGGTCGAAGCGCCACGGCAGCGGCGCTAACGGCCAAAGAACAAACCACACATAAGACGGCAGCGACCGTGAAGGTCCCAGCCAAGGTGTCACGCTGCGGCATAACGAGCACTCCTTCGGCGAATGTTCGCCTGAACAACGAAGTAGTCAATCAACGGCGCGAAGACATTTCCGAACAAGATTGCCAACATGATCCCTTCGGGGAATGCCGGATTGATCACACGTATTAAGACCGTCATGAATCCAATCAGTCCGCCGTAGACCCACTTACCAGTTTCCGTCATGGACGCACTAACCGGATCAGTCGCCATGAAGACCAGTCCGAAGGCCAACCCTCCAATCACGAGGTGCCAATAGAAAGGCACGCTGAACATTGCGTTAGTTTCGCTACCGACCACATTGAGTAACAGACTGGTTGCCATCGTTCCCGCGACCACGCCACCCATGATTTTCCAGGACCCGATGCCACTGGCGATCAAAATCGCGGCGCCAACAAAGCAGAGCAACGCACTGGTTTCGCCAACGCAGCCTTGGATTGTCCCCAGGAATGCACTCATCCAAGTGATCGATTCTTCAGCGCCCCAGACATATTGCACGGACGCTAGCGAAGCGACCGCGTTCCCAGTGGCGTTGGCCATCTGACCCAGAGCGGTCGCACCACTGAATCCATCAACGGCGGTCCAAACTTTGTCGCCACTGATCTGTCCGGCGTAAGCGAAGTACAGGAATGCTCGACTGGTCAACGCGACGTTCAAGAAATTGCGTCCGGTACCACCGAACACTTCCTTCGCCACGATCACTCCGAATGCAATTCCGACGGCGACCTGCCACAGCGGAATGGTTGCGGGAAGCGTAAGCGGAAAGAGCAGGCCTGTAACCAAAAATCCTTCGTTAATCTCGTGGCCGCGAAGAACGCTGAACGCGAGCTCGACATGCCCCCCCACAACCATGCAAACCACATAAATTGGGACAAAGAAAATCGCCCCGTAAACGAAGCTGTCGACAAAGTTGGTCGGATCGTGACCCAGCCCAATTAGCGTATGGACGGTGTGATGCCAGTCAAAATCGTATGGCACGCCCGCGGTTTCCATTTTCTGGATCGCAAGGTTGGCTTGATAGCCCGTGTTCCACATGCCGAACAACATCACCGGCACGAGTGCGACGACGACCGTGATCATCATTCGCTTCAGATCGATGTTGTCACGCACATGGGTGCGACCGTGGGTCACCTCGCCAGGCGTAAACAGGAAGGTGTCCAAGGCCTCGTACATCGGATAGGCCTTTTCGAGGATACCCCCCTTGTCGAAAAATGGGTGGACGCGGTCGAACGCGTCACGCAATGGTTTCATGGTCGAATAATCGTCCTAGATGAGAGTTGATGTTCAATTGAAGTCAGTGCAGACCAAATTCGGAACGATCGAGCTGCAGTTTCCTCATCCATGACGCCCAATCATTTTACGAATCGCTATCAGATCCCGATCACCCTTCCCGTTCGATCACGGTCAAATTCTCGCGTAACAGTGACCCATACTCATATTTGCCGGGGCAAACGAATGTGCATAACGCCAAGTCTTCTTCTTCGAGTTCGAGGGCACCGAGTTGCTGCGCCGAATCAGTGTCACGCACGATGAGGGCCCGCAAGAGCTGTGTGGGTAGCAAATCGAGCGGCATGACTTTTTCGTAAGTTCCCATGGGAACCATGGCTCGCTCACTGCCACCGGTGGTGCTGGTGAAGGCAAACTTGCGATTGGGTGTCGCGGCCGACGCGAAAATTTTCGTCACGGAATACTTATCGAAGCCCGGCTTCTGCCACCCCAGGAATTCCCGCTGATCGCCTTCTTCGATCACAGAGACTTGACGGTGGTAGCGTCCCAAGAAGTCATGCGGCGAATTTGCAATATGTCCATCCAATACAGAGCCGGATATCGGCCTCAATTTGTGATCGGTGCTGACCTCGCCGTCGATCAGTTGGCTGACCGACGCACCAAGCCGCGTTTCGATCAAACGTGGCTGGTTGACCATAGGTCCCGCCAGCGAAACGACTCGTCGCACATCCAAGCGTCCGGTCAAAAACAACATGCCGATTGCGATCACATCTTGGTAGCCGATGTACCAAACGGTCTTGCCGGGACCGACGGGATCCAGCATGTGAATGTGAGTTCCGGCCAAGCCGGCAGGATGCGGACCGGCAAACGAGCTGACCTCAATTCCAGCGACGTCGCCTCCGGGCACTTCGGACTGGTCCGCCGTGCAAATGTGCACCGGGCCTTCGGTTAATTTTGATAAGCACCTGAGACCGAGCACAAACGCGTCGGCGCGATCGCTGATGATCGGGGCGGGGTCCGCAGCCAACGGGTTGGTGTCGATGGCGGTGACAAAGATGCTGCTCGGCGATGTTCCAAGTGGTGGCGTCTTGCCGAATGGTCGTGTGCGAATCGCAGCCCACAATCCGCTGGTTACCAATGACTCTTCAATCGCTTCGGCGGAAGCACTGCTTGGATCTAAGTTCTTTGCAGCATCAAATTCAATTTCATCACTTGAGTTTGGGTCGATCTCGATGGTGATGTTTTCAAACTTGCGTTTTGCTCCACGGACCACATCTGCCACAGTCCCAGCGGCGGGCGAGGTGAACAAGACACCAGGATTTTTTTTGTCTTCGAACAGTGGTTGACCCAACGCAACCTGATCACCGGCGGCGACCATCATCGTCGGCTTCATGCCCACGTAGTCGTCACCGAGCAACCCAACACGCGTTACCAGCGGTGCCGCTTCAATGTGCTGCTCGGGGCAGCCCAAGATTGGAAGGTCCAATCCCTGTTTGATTTTGAATAGCGATGCGGTGGCTGGCATAGGTGGCAGGTGCGGCTGTTTTGAAAATAAAGACCAAGCAATCGTGAGGTCTTGTGCAGCATGATTTTGACGCCAAAACGATCTTTGAAAGATCGAACAATAAGGCGTGCCCAGACAGCACGCTGACTTGTGAAAATTTGCACAAAGTCATTGACATCAAAAGGTCTGAGACATCTCTCAAACCAGTTTCAATATGCCACAGGAACCGCGAATTGACAACGTCAGAAAACGCATCTCAGCGGTCAAGTTGAACAGTGTTCGGCTGAATGAACGAACTGCGATCAACGTCGCCACGGACATCGGTCATGTGGGCAAAAAACTGTGCGTCATTGGCTTACAACGGGTGCGATTGATCGAACAAATGCTTGTTGAGAATCGTTCGCACTATGGTGCTCCGGTTCATGCCAATTGACTGGTCCAAAATGACGCAGTAGTTTCCAAACGTTTGATTGGATCGGGCCAATCACACCGGTCGTGCTGCTGACAATCTTCTCGCCATTTTTGCACCACATTGGGGTCACCGGCTAACGCTTCCACCTCAGCTGCCGTCGCGACGTGCTGCGGTGGTGCGACATATCGGAAGCATGACTTCAACGTATGTGCGGCTGTCTTGAGCGGTTTGGAGTCGCCTGACTTAATCGCATCTTCAAGCTGTTTCATGAGCGTTGGGATTTCAATTTGAATGGCCTCGCGAACCGATTGAATACTCGCCTCATCGTGTCCACAGTGTTCCGATAGTTGACTCTTCCAGTCATGCGTGATGGTGTCCGACTGAAGCCCTTTGAAGTCGTCTTCGCTGGCGTGTGAGGATCGAGTTGTTGATGTCAATGAAGCTTCGGCCAATGGTTGCTTTCGACGCATTGTTGCGTCATCGCCGGACGTGATTGACGGCGACGTCGCCATTGCTGGAACCACACGCTCGATTTCTGCAAACAACACATCCATCTGCACTGGCTTGGTGACATAGCCTTGCATGCCTGCTTGCCGACACATGGCACGATGTTGATCGGTGACGTGCGCGGTCAAGGCGATCACCGGTGGCGGAATCAAGGGCGACTTTTGTTGTCGAAACCACTTGTGGAGCACTTGCGTTGCTTCGCTGCCATCCATGTTGGGCATCTGCAGATCCATCAACACACAGTCAAACTGTCGTTGATCAGGACCGGTGGCACGTTGGACTTCTTCAATGGCTTCTCGACCATCGGCGACGGTTTGCACGCTGTGACCGCTGGCGACCAATTGATCATGAATGACCAATCGATTTGTGGGGCTGTCGTCGGCAACCAAAATTCGCAACGACGCGTGATGCTTTGAACCATTGGCTTTGGTTGATTCATGACGGGTGGGCCATCCTGGCACCTTGCCACCGCTTTCGGCTCGAAACACCGCTTCACCGGCGATCCACCTACGCACTTCATCGGGCAGCACTGGTTCGATGATCGTGACATCGTCATCACGCGCATGTGAGGGTCTGGCATCGCCGGCTTGGCCCAGCCACATCACACGATCACGATCACCGCGTGGTCGATTTGCAAAGGCGGTTTCGGCGGTGGCATCGGTGAGGATCCAGTGCATTGGCACGAGTTCTGGTTTAGATCGCGATGCTGGCTGTAGTGATAATGATGGACCCTGATTGTTCGATGACGCTCGCCATTGCTCGCCGAGCGATCTTGGCTCAATCGCTTGCCAACCGAGCGACGTGATGGTTTCCTCAAGTGATTCGGCGATGGATTGACTGCCCACCGAAATGACAACTGTGCCTGCCGATGACGGTGAGTTCGCCATGCCAGTGGGTTGCTTGTCGAAGACGACGAGTTCCAATTCGCAGCGAAATGTGCTTCCCACGCCAACTTCGCTTTCGACGGAAAGTTCCCCACGCATCCGATCGGCGAGACCGCGGACAATCGAAAGGCCCAGGCCTGTGCCTCCAAATCGTTTGTTGGTGCTTCGGTCGGCCTGTTCAAACGCATCAAATATTCGCTTTTGATTTTCTGCGTCGATGCCAATACCGGTGTCACGAACGGTGATCGCGAATCGACGACGCGTGGTCTCCGGCGGAAGATGCAATTGATCCCTTGTATGATCCGATGTTCCATTTTCAATCCGGTCGGCGCCATCACTCTTTGCTTCCGACGTCATGTTCGCGATCGGTTCAAGCCGAACATGGATTTCGCCTTCGGTGGTGAACTTCAGCGCGTTGCCCGCCAAGTTGACGACGATCTGTCGCAAGCGTTTCGCATCCGCCCAAACGAGTCGCGGTGTACTGGGGTCGATCGCCAGAGAAAAACGAATCGGACGATTGGCGGCGCGGACGGCTAAGCATCCCAGAGCGTCGCCGAAAATATCGTGCAGATCGGCTTTGGCCGGATGGATGCTGACGCGACCCGCTTCGATTGCCGCAAAATCCAAGATGTCCTCAATCATGTCGCTCAACAGCTGCGTGCTGTAGAGGATCATGTCCAGGTAACGACGTGCTGTTTCCGGTAAAGTTTGCTGTGTCAGCAGGTTGGTTAAGCCTTGGATGCCACCGAGCGGCGTTCGGAGTTCATGCGAGATTCCAGCCATGAATTGGGTCTTCATTCTGTTGGCTTGTTCGGCGACGGCCATCGCATCTCGCATTGCCTCAAATGCTTGACGTTGCAGTGTGACGTCGCGAATCAACACGGCACGACCTTCGGCGTTTCCAAAGGGAATGCGGTGCAGCGAAACCTCACTGTCGAAGGAACTTCCATCGTCGCGACGCAGTGTGAGGTGATGTCGGCGCGTGAGCGGCAGGTCCGCCCAATTCAATGTGGTCATGCCAGTGGATTGATGATCGTCACTGCGATTGTCGTTCTGATTCGATGTCAAAACACTGGCGGTCGCGGTCGGCAGCCGGGGACCATGCAAATCGAAGCCTGATGATGATTCGTCTGTGTCGACGGGATCGGTTGGCAGGATTGTGGCGTGAGCCGTATCCAGTTCAGGTGTGATCAGGTCTGCGATTGGCCGTCCAACAAGCCGACCACCGCTGACTTTGAACAAGCGTTTTGCCGAAGGGTTGGCTTCAACAATCTTTTGGAACTGGTCAATTAAGACGACGGCATCGCCCGCGGCATCAAACAACGCTCTTTTTCGTGCTTCGCTTTCGCGGACCATCATGGCATGACGGTGCTTTTCCGTAATGTCCCAAAAGATCACTTGAATGCCGATGCACTTGCCGTCGCGATCGTATTCGGCCGCCTTGAACACCTGAGCGAATCCCGAACGCCCGCCTGCGCCCGGATGCTCTTCGACCTTGTCGATCGATTTGCCCGTTACCATGGCTTGAATATCATCGGCCCGGTAACTGGCCGCGATCGCGGGTGCAAAAAGGTCCTCGTCAGTGTGACCGACCACTTCATCGGGTGTTTTGCCGACGTCTTTGCAGAACGCATCGTTGGCGTAGGTGAAAACGCCATCCACGTTTTTGCGCGCGACCTGCAAATTCATTCGATCAATCAATGATTGAAACGTCGATTCGCTCTGAGTCAATTTGTGCTGCGTTGCCTGACGACGAGCCACTTCTTCGACGAGTGCTTTGTTGACGCGACGAACTTGTAGCGAACGTCCGCGAACGTTGTGCTGCAATTCGCGTTGTCGGGCCAAACGCATTCGCAAACGACCCTGCAGATAAGTATGGAAGTAGGCAGCAGCGGCCAAACCAGCCAGTGTCCACCCGCGAATGGGTGTGATGAATTGCACGGCTGATGCGTCAATGGATTCACCAAGTGTCAGCACGCTGATTCCGACCAGCCCGGGCACACTGGCGGCAACCATTTGCGCGATCGTCAAACGAAGAATAAACCGACGGTGCAAGTTGCGCCACGCTAGCGGCAGCACAATCCAGTGCGCCGCACAAACGGCCCATGCGGCGGGCGTGACCATGTCCAAAACCATGACCAAGAACACCAGGACAATCCACAATCGTAAGCGACCAACGACGTTGCCCATGAGGCGTGATTCCGATGTTGATGAAGGCGACCGGCCTGCCGCCCGGAGATAATGATGCCTACGACGACAACTTGGCGTATCGTTTCAATTTTCGGTCGAGCGTGCTGCGTTCGATCCCGAGCAGCAACGATGCTTTTGATTTGTTGCCGCCGGTTTGTCGCAACGTCCATTGGATATGCCGACGCTCCAGTTCGGCAAGACTTGGGATTTCGCTGTCGCGTGAATGTTCGTTGTTGCCTTCAAGGTGGTCCGGCACCGCGGTTCCGGATGACGTGGTTTCGGAATCAATTTCGGTGTGTGACATCGATAATGACGCGGACGGTAACCAAACGTCTTCAGCATCAACGCGGACCGGTTGCGATCCAGCAGGCGACATCACCAGGGCTCGTTCGAGCACGTTGCGAAGCTCACGAATATTGCCTGGCCACTGATAAGCCATCAGCTTCTTTTGGGCTCTTGGAGTCAAGATTGGCTGGGGGCGACCCATCTTTTCGGCGAGTTGACTGAGGAAATGTTGTGATAGCGGCAGGACGTCTTCGCGTCGATGACGAAGTGGTGGCACCACGATTTCCACAACATGCAAACGATAAAAAAGGTCTTGGCGGAATTGCTGCTGCGAGACCATTTTCGCGAGGTCGCGATTGGTCGCTGCAATCACGCGAACATCGGTGTGCACCGGATCTTGCCCACCGACGCGTTCAAACGCATGACCTTCCAGAACTCGCAGTAACTTCGCTTGCAAGTCGAGATCCATTTCGCCGATCTCGTCCAGCATGAGTGTGCCCATGTGTGCCTGTTCAAATTTGCCTCGCTTTCGATCGGTCGCGCCGGTGAAGGCGCCTTTCTCGTGACCGAACAGTTCGCTTTCGAGCAGGTCTTTCGATAAAGCGGCACAGTTCAAGCAGACCATCGGCCCATTGCGGCGGACACTCGCATGATGAATCGCGCCGGCGACCAGTTCCTTGCCCACGCCCGATTCACCACGAATCAGTACGGTTGCATTGGATGCCGCGACGCGAGCAATCTGTTGATGAATCGACTGCATCGCGTTGCTGTCGCCGACCAAGGTCAATCGACCGCCGAGTTGCCTCGAGAGATGCGTCGCCGTTTGTCGCGACTGTGCGAGTGAGGCTTGTAGCTCGCGTTTTCCAATTAATGTGTCGACAGCCAACGCGAAAATCTCGCCGGCAACGACCACCGTTTGCAAGTGAGCTTCGTTCAGCGGCGCGTCACCGGTTGCGGTGGTGGCATGTAGGAATCCAAACAACTCTGGCTGGACTGGCGTTTGCCGACGCTGATGCTCCGGCGCAGATGCTTGTTTCCAAAATGGACACAGCAGCATTGATTCGACGTCGATCACTCCTTGGCTGTTTTCGCTGGCCAGTTCCTCATCGCCACCGATGTTCCTCGCCAATAGCGCTTGCGCGTTTGGCTTGAGAATGGAATGCAGTAGCGTTGTCGGCGGACGTCGGTAGCGATGACCCTCTGACTGTTTGATTTGGACCGGTGGTGGCAGTGCCATGGTCCAGGTGACCGATTCGCCGGCTGGTCCATCGCTGTGTTGGACAGACTCTTGTTGGCGTGGCGTTGACGGTTGGCGTGGCGTTGACGGTTGGCGTGGCGTTGATGGTTGGCGTGGCGTTGACAGCCGCGTGCTCGATTTTGAATCGGCTAGGTACAGTGCCATGGACCCCAGAGGCAGCCGATGGCTCAAGAAGCCCATCAGCAACTCGACGGCCGCGTCAATCGAATCGACGCGGCCCAGTGCAAAGGCCAACTGCAGCGATTCTGCGTCGAGCGGTGATTCAATCCAACCTTGCGTGGGCAGACGTGACGTGACATCAGCTTCGATGTTGTCTTGAGTCATCTGGTCATCGGACACCTGGTTGTCGCGACCGGATGTGGTGCTGATCAGTCCTGAGGTTGTGTCAAAGTCCGAAAGTTGATGCAGGAAGACGAGTTCAAATCCTCCGATGCCAATTCGATCGCCCGGTGATAGTTCGGATTGTTCTTGTTTTGTGTGCCCATTGATTATCACGCCATTGCGGCTGCCGAGGTCGCAGAGCCACCATGATTGATGCTGCTGGTTCCAGGTGATTTCCGCGTGATGTCGACTGACTTGATGACTGCGAAGTGCGACAACATTATCGGACGATCGCCCTAACGTCGTTGATTGATCGCGGCTCAATTTGACGACGTCGCTCCACCGAGTCCCTCTCGCGATGATCAAATAGGCATTGGGACCTTCAAGAGGTCCTTTTGTCAGCCGATCGACGGGAATTGGAGTTGCGTTGGTCACTGGAAGCGTTCGATCGACTGGCGAAAGTCAGGTGTGGGGAATGATTTGGTTGTCAGGTTTTTCGCTGCGAACTATTCTAAACGTTCGGATTTCAACGTTCTCTTCTCTTCCGGAAATCTTGCGATGCTTCGCACAGGCTCGGTCTCGGCTGCAGTGGCCATTGTCGTGGGCTTCTGCCTCACATATTCCGTCGCGACTCAGTCGGCCTTTGCGGGTTTGGGTGGTCTGGGAGCTCAACGGGCCGTCGGCGGTGTCATGATTGACCCCGATGGAAGTGTTCGAGCCGCCTCTAAGGCCGAGCAACAGGAAATGGCCAGTTTGATTCGCGACGCGGTTGGGCGCGCCGACGGACAACTCGCTGTCGCGACGCCGCGGCGGTTCGTTTCCCTGAAGTCGTTGCAAAAGGCGATTGCGGAGGCGGAGCAAACGGGCGGTACGATTGATGCTGACTTGGGTTTTTTGGCGGGGCTACAGCGAATTGAGTTTCTGATCGTCGACGCAGAGAACCAGGACATTTTGATCGCCGGTCCGGCTGAGCCTTGGAAATTGAACGCTGACGGAACCGTGGTTGGGAAGCAGAACGGCCAGTCTGTCTTGCGTTTGGAAGATCTGATGACCGCATTTGCGAGCGTTGAGACCGCTCGCGATGCTGGTGGCATTCGATGTTCGATCGAGCCAACGGCGGAAGGTCGTCAGCGGCTGCAAAAGTACTTGGCAGGGGTGCGTTTGCGGTCCGGACAGAATCCAAAGTTCCTGGAGGCTGGCATGCGGGAAGCGTTTGGGCCGCAGCAAATCTTGCTCGATGGATTGCCGACCGACTCACGCATGGCTCGCACACTCGTCGCGGCCGATTTTGAAATGAAGCGAATCGCCATGGCATTGGTGGATTCACCCGTGGCTGGCCTGCCAAGTTACTTGGAAATGGCCCGCAACACTCGCCAATCAATCGCTCAAAATCCACGCTGGTGGATGGCATGTGACTACGAGCCGATCGCGCGAGATAACGATGGTCTCGTTTGGAAGTTGACCGGTCAGGGTGTCAAGACGCTGACCGAACAGGACATCGTCAAACGTGATGGCTCGGTGGCTGGATCGGGTCAAACGGACCGTATCGCGCAAAGATGGGCGACCACGATGACCGAGCAGTACGAGTCGCTGTCGCGAACCAAGCCCGTTTTCCGTGATCTGCGCAATGCGATGGACATGGTTGTCATCGCAACGCTGATACGACAACAAAACTTGGATACGCAGGCGGGATTGGATCTGAGTGTCCTGCGTGGTGAATCCGCAAGTGTTCCCACCGACGCTTATCCGATGCCACGCACGTTGCAGCCTCAGTGCAGTTTCATTCGAGGCAATGCGGGCTGGACGGTCACCGCATCGGGCGGAGTCAACATTGATCCGTTCAGCGTTGTTCAGGCACCGGTGCAAAGCTCCGACTTGCGATTGTTGGTCGTCGATCGTCCTGCGTCAGATCGCTGGTGGTGGGATTCCAACGAACGCTGATCACCGCGGCTGACAACAGTGGCAATATGCGGACGACGGCAATGTCCGGTTCACTCAGGGTGAAAAAGAGTTAGCACATCGTCGGCAACTTTGACGTCAATCAACGCCACAACGATATCATCGACCCGCAGCACATCGTTGGCCGTTGGCACGCGTACGAATCCGTCCCGTTGGATGGCAGCGATCAGACATCGTCCCGCCAGTGGCAGGTTGGCGAGCGAGCCGCGTGTGATTGGCGCGTTCTTGAGGATCTCGAGCTCGTAAACACCAATTGAACCATCGGGCAATTGGCTTTGGCTGATCACGGCTCCCTCGTTAAGGAAGCCCAAGATCTGCCGCGCAACTACGTCGCGTTCGCTGACGGCCAAATCGATGCCAAGTTTGCCGACGACATTGGCGTAATCAGGTCGTCCAACGACGCACATCACCCGAGAGGCACCCAGTTCGCGCGCTTCGACACCCGCCATGATGTTGTTTTCGTCATTGCCCGTGCAGCTCACGAAATAGTCGACCGTTCCGGCCCCTTCGTCCTCCAGAAGGCTGCGAGTATTCGCGTTGGCGTGAATCACCGTGACGTTGGGCAGCAACTTGGATAGCTGCTGACAACGGTGCGGATCATGTTCGAGCACAACGATGCGGAAATCATCATCCCCAAGCAGGCCAGCGAGGTGATAACCGGTCTCACCGCCGCCCGCGATCATGACTCGCTTGACCTTGTGACGCTTCTGCCCGGTCGTGAATCGATCCTTCGCGATTTGCACCGCGTCGGGCATGCCGATCAGGCTTACTCGATCACCCGCATGCGTTTCATCGGCACCGCTGGCGATCCACGTTCGATCTTCACGAGACAGCGATCCGATGCGGACGCCCGAGGGCAGATCCAATTCCATCAGCTTTTTGCCAGCTGCGTTGCAACCGGCGGCCACATCCATTTCGTGAACTTGTAATTGGCCGCGAGCAAAGTGCTCTAGCGGAATGGCGTCGGGATTGCGAATGGCGCGAGCCAATTCCGATGCCGACAATTGCTCCAACGATAGAAGACTATCAATCTGGAAATGGCGTTGATAATCGAATGTGCTTAGGTCTCGAAAGGCTGGTGCATAAACCCGAGCGATGCAACGCCGCGCTCCAAGTGCCTTGGCCATGCTTGCTGCAACAATGTTGACCTCATCGTCACCGGTCACCGCCAGACAAAGATCGGCACTGAGAACATCGGAGGCAAAAAGCACGGTGCTCTGAGAGGCATTGCCTTCGACAGCACGAACATCAAGTTCCGAGTTGATGCTCCGCACAATCTCCGGATCGTGATCGATCAAGGTCACGCTATGCCGACGGCGGCAGAGCATATCGGCAATCCATCGACCGACGGTCCCACCACCGAGAGTCAGGATTCGCACAGCGTCAGACCATCCAGTCCATGATCAGCAACACCACAAAGACGATCGCCATGAATCCGGTGATCCAACGCCCCGTGTGCAGTGCGTGTTTCAGGATGAGCGATTCATCTTCGTGACGGGTGGCGGCAAAGACCAGCGATACCACCACGATCAGCGGAATGTAGTAGAGCAGATAACTCGGTGCGATTGATAACATGCGACTCGTGCCGAAACTCGGAACTCATCAAAGCGGATCCGTTCCGCTTTCGGCGTGCGCGGAGAAAACGATCATCACCTTCTCCTTACGCACGATCGAGCATGTTAGGTCATCTGTTCGTGCTTCGATAGCCACACTCACACATCGAGCGGTTCGTCGTTGTTGTTGAGTGTGTCGTTATCGGCAGCGCCGGCGGGTACCAAATAAGCCTGGTTTTCATGATCCAAGGTGACAGTGCTGATCGTGTTGCCAATCGGCAGATATTCGGGGGTGACCCAAGAATTCGCGGCAAAATTGGCGGTGATGGTGACGGTAACGGTCTCTGTGTCTTCGTCGATGGAGCTCGGTGTGATCGAAACAGCAGCGTCGGTAATGCCATACGCGGCCAGCATGTCATTGGCTGTATTTCGGACCGTGTTGATGCGTGCCCCGGTGATGACACCCATACGGCATGCCTCATACGTTGCTTGGTCGATCGCCTGTCGAAAGTACATGAACCGCGCGATCTCGACTGAGCCTAGCACGATCATAAAAAACAACGGCGTGACCATGGCAAACTCGACCAAGTACGCTCCGCAGCGATTGGGCCGACGATCTCGATGCCGACCGGGTCGACGGCGTCTTGGACGATTGGCTGTGGCAGTTCGCTCCCATCGATGTTTGCAGAACGACTTTATCATGTTCGACTTTCGGAAACGTTACTTGGTCAGCACAGCGGGCAGCGTTTCGGCGATCTCTTTGAAGATCACGCGAAGCGAGGCTTCATCAGGTGCGTGGTAGTGATTGCCTTGTCCGGCAGCAGCAACGGCTTGCATCCCGACTTGGTCCGCTTGAGCACTGAACGTGATCGTGTGGACGGTGATGTTTGCGTCGGCGGCCGCGCGGGCAACCAAGACGGGGTCCGTTCCCTGATTCACAATGCCATCGGTGAACAAAACGATGGTCGCTTTGGCAGTGATCCGTGAGTTGCCGCCCGTCAAGATGTCCACGGCGGCTTGCATGCCCGATGCGATGTTGGTGTTACCAATCAGCTCGCTTTCGCCGATCTCGTTCATCGCCGACGATAACTTGTTGTATTTGGTCGTTAGGTTGCTGTGGGTCGTGCTGGCCTCCGACTCGTACACACCAAACACAAAGTTGCTGCTGAAGCTCACCAGCCCAACGGGCACTTCGATCGGCAGGTCATCAATTTCGTCAAAAAACACATCGGCACTTCGCGTTAACGCCGCCCAACGACTGTCATCGGGATGCGGCACGCGGAAATAGTTTTGCATGATGCTGTCTGATTTCGCATCACGGTCATCCTCGTCCGAATCAGGGTACGACCATTCATCACCCGTCATGTCCCACGCCATCGACCCACTGCGATCCACCACCAAACACAAGTCATGATCCACTCGGGTCGCAATCGACGTGTATTTGATTTGGAAATTCGGATCATCGCCGATTCCGGGCAAGAAATACGTCCCCGGTCCCGCGAGTGAGCCATCGATCATCTTGGCATGCACGCGAACGGCATTGATGGGTTTTTGATTGAGTTGAAACTGATATCGACCGTTGTTCTTTTTGACGCTGTGACCAAATTTGACGTCCACATTTCGAATCGCCAGATTGTTGCCATTGATCACATGCATGGCGGCAACATCTCGGGCCGCTTTTCGGGCTTGGTCTGTGTTCTGCGTTTGACCCAATACCACCGCTGCAGCCTTTGCAGCCGCATCGCTGGCGACCCGAAGTTCGGTCTTGGAAGAGGCGACCTGCATCAAATTGATTGTCATCCCCGCGACCAGAACCAGCACTGTCATCACAAGTGCGGCCAGGACTGTCATGCTTCCGTGCCGTTTGGCGTGGTGATGACGTGGTGACTTGGCTCGTAGACAAGACGTTTGAAAACTTGGCGTCAGCGTGATCGTGTTCATGATCGAATCTTCAAACGTTGGGATGACGGGTGACAAAGAAACGTGTCAGGTCTTGAGGTGTTATTCACGCAACATGTTCGCCGATACGGAGATCTGCCCGTTGGAAGGCAACACATAGGCAATGCTGGTGTTGCCAGCGATCGGCACGTTGACGGTGATCGTGAGGTTGTCTCCCGTGGCCACTTCTGAAATATCGCCCGGTGCGATCGTGACTTGGCCTCCTGCGATTCCCCTGCCGTTCAAAATTGATTCGCCACGCTGGATCGCTCGCGTTGTGCTGGCCCCACGACGAGCTGCCAAGCGAGCTGTTTCGTACGCGGCGACAGTGGCACCCTGACGCAGCATCAATCGTTGACACACTTCCAGCGATCCAAGCACGATCGACAGCATCAGTGGAATCATCAACGCGAGTTCCACTGTTGCGGCCGCCGTTCGTTTCGCTTGTCGACGAGTTCGTCGAGTCGAAGTGAGCGATTTGGTGACAAGTGATGACATGGTGATGACGTCAAACCGTTCCAGATGAACGCAGGTGGATCAAAACTAATCCTGAAGCACGGGATCAGTTTGGGAGAGTTGAGTCATCGAATAAGTCTTTGGCGTTGACTTCTCCGATGTCCACCACAAACAAGCAATCGTTGTAGTCCAAGTCGCCACCGCCATTGATGTCTTCGAAGCCAATCAAAAGGTACGGCGAATCGGGCAGTAGAAAGGCAACCGCGTGCTGCAATCCATCGGAGTTGCGTTCTTTATCGTTGTGCCAAATTCCAAAGATCGTCGTGCCGCCATACGTGTAAGGCTTGCCGGCTCCGTTGGCGACGCAGAAGAAGTCGAGCTGAATGCCCGGTCCGCCAAGTCCCAGTTCGACGAAGTCGCCTACCACCAAGGGATTGTCTGCATTGCGATAGGTGCTGAACGTCCCGTTGAATGATGCGTCAGGAAAAATCAAATGCTGCTGACCGGGCTGTTCGGAGCCCGCCGGTGTCATGCTAAAGCCGAGCGAGTTGTGATATCCGGCACCCTCGTGGACAAAGTAAACCCGAATCGGTTTGTCAGATTGCGTCCGCAGGAATAACCGCGAAGCGTCCAATTTGAATCCGTCTCGGCCCGTGAAGTTGGCGGTTTCCGCAAGGTGTTGATTGATCAATTCCAAAAAGAAGGGCAATGCGTTGGCATTGAAGTCGGCGGCACGCGCGTCGCTGCCGGACATGTACACCGGTGCGAAAGGCTGCAGGCCATAGGGTCGGGCGGTCGCTTGGATCGGTGAGACGTCGGCGGCCGTTGCGGAGGACGTCGCGGCAACCACGCAGCCGAAGACGGTGGCGCAAAGTATTTTCTTCATGGTGGTCTCAAACGATGAAAAGGAAGTTCGTTGGTCCCACCCCCGTGTCTGAAGTGTCGTTTGGTCAATGACCGTGGCCTGGACTTCTGCGACTGTTGGAAACCTAGCTCGCTTTTGGACGAAAGGTCGTCAGTTTCGCCAATAAATTGCCTCGGAAAGTTCACTTTTGACGCCGGCAAACGCAATCGCACCGGCCATGGGTTAAATTGAGTCGGTGCTTGAGCCACAGCGAATGAATTTTCACTTCTTGGATGGTTGTTTGATGCGATATTTGTTTGGTCCTTTTCAGTGCAGTCAGTTGTTTCTGGGTTTGGCTTGTCTTGCTTTGACGACCGAAGCAATCGAGAGCCGAACGGTTTTCGGCGATCAACTCGACGTCTGGTTCGGAACGACCACACCAAGAAATGGACTCAGTCGCGGTATCTATCATGCGAGCTTCAACACGAAGACTGGCAAGTTGTCCGCAGCAGAATTGGCGGCCGAAGCGAACGGTTGCGGTTTCTTGGCCATGCATCCCGATGGCCAAACGCTTTACGCGACAGGAAGCCCCGCAGGCGATGCGGGAAATTCGAGCAAGTCTGGTACGGTGTCGGCCTACCGCGTGAGTGGACGTGCTGGAAAACAATCGCTGATCTATTTGAATAGTGTTCCGACCGGCGATGGCGGCGCTGCTCATTTGAGCACCGACCACGGTGGACGCGTGCTGTTGTCGGCGCAATACGGCGGCGGCTCGACATCGCTTTATGAGCTCGATGACGATGGCTCCATCGCAAGACGTGTGCAAACAATCAAGCATGAGTCGCTAGCGGAACCCGCGGGCAGTGGTGTGGTGCCACGACGTCAGGATGCACCCCACGCTCATTGGACAGGAACATCGCCGGATGATCGCTGGGCGTTCGTGCCTGATCTGGGGATGGATAAGGTGGTGATTTATTCGCTCGATCCCGAGACACCGTCGATCGATCCGCACGGATTTGGTGTGACGATACCAGGAGGCGGTCCACGCCATATGGCTTTCGACGTTGCTGGCAACCGAGTCTTTTTGCTGAACGAGTTGTCACTTTCGATCAGCGTTTTCGATTTCGATGCTCAGGCCGGTTCGCTTACCCGAGGTCAGACGGTCGCAACCTTGCCCGACGAAGTCAAAGCGGCCGAGATCTTCAACAGCGCGTCTGAAATTCGCGTTCACCCCAGCGGACAATTTGTTTATTCGGCCAATCGGGGTCACGACACCATCACCGCGTTTTCCATCGCCGATGACGGCAACCTTGCCGTCATTGAAGTTGAACCGATTCGAGGTGGATGGCCTCGAAATTTCAACCTGACACCGGATGGACGCTGGTTGATTGCCGCCGGACGCGATAGCAATACGGCGACGGTTTTCGAAATCAATGCTGAAACCGGTGCTCTCACGTTCATGCGAGAAACGCAATTCGTGCCCACGCCGATTTGCGTCTTGTTTAGTCGCTTCGAACAAGCCAAACTTTTGCCGAGCGGTTCTTGATCCCCCTCGGTAGCCGACTTCGTGTGACTGTGTCACGATAACGTCGGATGGCGGATCGTGTTTCTATTCCCAGTCTTTAACGTCCGCATCGCGAGCGTGTTCATGTCCGACGACCAAACCAGCACTCCCAATCAGGCCGCTCCCAAATCGTCCGGTGTTCGTAAAGGACTGCTCGTTGTCATTTTCATCGGACTGATCGCAGCCTTGTTCTATGATTACGGCGTGGCGCGACCCGCGGTCGATGATGCCTACGCGGCGATCACGCAGCGATTTGATGAAGCTAATGCGAAGGCAGAGACCCTGGGTAGCGATGACATCGACGTCCTGATCGATCGCCCGCCCGCATCTTCATTTGAAGACGGTGACAACGAGGTTCAGGTCTATCAGTGGGCTTCAGGGTTGCCACTCCGGAGCCACAAGCTGTTTGTTGTCTATCGCGACACGCCGGGAAGCGACGAATCTAAATTTGTCGCGCACTTCAAGTACGCCTATGACTCGGGATCTGCCATGGCTGTCGCCAGTGCTGACGAACTCTTAGCGAATCGAGCCGCAGGAACGGGTCGCGGACAAGGCGAAGCGATGTCGATCGTGCTTGATAAAAAAGCGAATGGCAAACCAGATACCGGTAAAGCACCCGCTGCCGCCGATGATGCGAATCCAGCGATGGATGACGATCCCGAGAATCCCGCTGGTGATGGCGATATGCCCACGCTCGCTGAGCTGGACAAGGATGGCGACGGCAAAATTGGCCCTGACGAATGGCTCGAATCACTCCCGGGGGAATTCCGTCAGTGGGATAAAGATGAAGACGGTCAAATCAGTGCGGAAGAGCTCGAAGCCGCATTGAATTCCGCAAGCTAGTTCACACGTCTGATTAAACGATTTGACTGATAGTCGCGGTTCACTCCGTTCGACCTAGTCACAGGGGTTTGTCCCGTTAGACGCCGACAAAAGGGACCGGAACCAACAGGGCATGTTGGTGCAGCCAAGTTT
>JBCCJB010000015.1:0-21575 GCA_039028015.1 Planctomycetota bacterium | reverse complement strand
GCGCAAGACGGCTAATACGCTCGGTTATGCCATGAATCACGGTGTTTTCCATCCAAAGTGGCGCTGTCCAGTTACTCGTCCCTTTTAATGACCCGCCCGCAGTTCGCGACCGGCCGTTTCTCGGTGGGTTCACTTCAAGAGAGATGATGTTTCGATCGTCCGGATTGCCTCTGCCTTGATCGCTTTCAAATCCACTTGCGAATCCATTTGACAAACCCAAAGAGCAAGAACGCGTAACCCAAACGTGGCCGCGGCAATGGCGATCGACGTCGGGGCAAAATACACGATCGAATAGATGCAGGCCCAAACGAGGAGCCCGATCCAACCTACCGTCAACAGAATCCCAAACGGAGCGATGATCCCCACGACGATCATGCGTTTGAGAAAAGTGACCTGAAATGCTTTGGGTACCAAAAAGAGTCCCGCCGCCAAAGCCGTCGCTGCAAACAACAAGGCACTCATGATAACAATTGATTGCACCCAAAATGACAAGATGTTTTCAGGCATCATCCATCTGGCCGATAGGAACAGGACGCTCACCGGTACGGCGATGGCTAGCAAATCTGTGATCGCAACTTTCGCAAGCGATAGCGATTCGGATTTTTCAACGCGAACAAAAGGCTCAAAGATCGCCCAGCCGATCACTCCAGAGACAAAGATGTAGGGCAGCGCGAAAATTTCCAACATGATTAATCGATGGAACGAGCTCTCATTGCGGTGTTATCGCTGCATCGCGTCCACCAAAAACTGCTGACGCAGTGTTTCCCAACGCATGGCCATTCGTTTGACGCGTTCGGGCTGAGACGCTGCAAGATCGTGCTGTTCGGCACGGTCGTTGGATAGGTTATAGAGATGCCAGTCTGGTTGCACGGTTAGCTCGTCTTCCGAGAACTTGTGCCACGGAAAGGGTCGTTCTGTAAGCGCATGAATGAGCTTCCAATCACCCTGCCGTAGCGCGCGGTTGCCCTCGTGATAGAACCAAAGCTCTTCGTGAACCGCTGTGTTAGCCTTTGCAAACGCATTGACAAGACTTTTGCCACTCATTGGTGGCGTTTGCCTCTGATCCACCGAGGCACCCGCTAGCTCAATCAGTGTTGGTGCGATGTCGATTGCGTGTCCGAGGCTGGCGCGGAACTCACCGCGGGACGCAATGCCATTGGGCCAATGCGCGATGAACGGTGTGGATGTGCCGCCTTCATGCACCCAAGTTTTGTGACGGCGAAAGGGCGTGTTGGCGGCGCTGGAGAAACCAGGTCCCAGACAGAGATACGTCGCGGCCGATCCCATGGGTGCCGATGGGTCATGGCCGTCACCGCGAACCATAATCTCAGCGCTCGCACCATTATCAGATAAAAAACAGACCAGCGTGTTGTCGAAAGCATCCATTCGTCGCAGCTGATTTAAGACTAGGCCGATCTCACGGTCCATGCGATCAACCATCGCAGCATGAATCGCCATCTTGGTTGCTTGGAAACGTTGTTGCTGGCTCGTCAGCGTGTCCCAGGCAACGGGACGATTGACTTCGCCATCGCCAAGCATTTCGATTTGATCAGGAAAATCGTAAGGCGGCCCCACATCCGGTTCCATCGGCGACAACTCGGCCAACGACAATCCCAACTCACGTTGTCGGCGGTGTCGTTGAATTCGCAGCGCATCCCATCCGTCAAGATAGCGACCACGATACCGCTGGATATCTTCAGGTAATGCTTGCAGCGGAAAGTGCGGCGCATGAAACGCCAAATATTGGAAGAATGGCACATCAGCGTGTTTGCTCGCGTGTTCATCGAGGCAAGCAATCGCGTGATCGGCCGTCGCGATGGTGCGATAAAATTTGGGATCGTGATCGTTACGTTGAATCGATTCAAAAAAGCCCGGCCCACGGCTGATTTCATCGGATCGATCAAACCCTGCGGCTTCCGGTGTCCCATCGACATGCCATTTGCCGGAGTGGTAGCAACGATAGCCGACGGGTTTGAGATACTGTGCGATGGTGCGAGCCCACGCGGGACGCTTCCCGCGCCCACCAAAATGACGCGGCGACCCCGGCATGCTGTCACGTCGTGTTTGTTGAGGGTAGTAACCCGTCAGCAACGCCGCTCGCGTCGGCCAACATCGCGACGTGTTGTAAAACTGCGTGAACCGCAACCCGCCCTCAGCCAGCGAATCCAAGTTCGGCGTTGCGATCTCACCGCCGTAGCATCCGGCATCCGAAAAGCCCATGTCATCAGCAATGATGATCAGGAAATTGGGCTGATCGGCCCTTGTGGGTTGCGATGTTTGACACCACCAAGCCGCGATCGCGATCAGACAACCTTGAAGAAACCGACGACAGCAATCGTTGACGAACGGCGCGTGCTTTCGAGGGTGTGCCAACTTCCTTGGCGAAAAATCGACCATCTTGTTTATCATCAGGGTGAACGGAAAATCGTCTTGAGGCGAAAACGGCGATGCGCCCAGATTGTTTGCACGCGGGCGACGCAGTGTAAATCAAGACTTGCCACGAGAACGAATCGTCAGGCAAAACCACTTGGAATATGCTGGCGAGCTTTACGCCACTCTGCCGCTTGTCGCTCGTCCGAGATAGGCTGGCTGCGGCGGAGGTCATTCCGTGTGCCCGAACACGACCGATCGCCGAAACGCTTCTGGAACGCTTCAACGTGAATTCACCTACTGACTCCACCGATATCAAAGATAACATCGTTTGGCACGAACAGAATGTCACGCGTGAGGAACGTCAATCTCATTTGAGGCAGCGCGGCTGTGTGGTGTGGTTCACCGGACTGAGCGGATGTGGCAAGAGCACGATTGCCAATGCACTGGATCGATTGCTGTTGGAACGCGGGGCTGCAACGACGTTGCTTGATGGTGACAACGTGCGACACGGCTTGTGTGCGCCGCCGAGCGTGCTGCGTCAGGAGCACAATGAGGCATTCGCCGATCGATTTGGATTGGGCTTTGACGCGATCGATCGTGAAGAGAACATTCGGCGGATCGGCGCGGTCTCCTCATTGATGGCGTCGGCGGGACTGATCACGCTGGCCGCTTTCGTGAGTCCCTATCGAAGAGATCGCGATCGTGTTCGCACCGTTATCGAGTCAGCCGGTGATGTGGGTGACTTCCTTGAAGTCTTCGTTGACACGCCGATCGAAGTTTGTCAGCAACGTGATCCCAAGGGACTTTACCGGAAGGCACTTGCGGGCGAAATCAAACACTTCACCGGTATAAGCGATCCTTACGAAGCACCGAACAAGCCGGAGATTCATCTGACATATCAAGCGGACGAATCGCCAATTGATTCGGCTAATCGCATTTTGACATCACTGACTGAGCGCGGCATCCTTGGGGAATCAGCTAACTGAGATTGCAATCAAGTGGTCAAAACACTGTGGTCGGTTGTCTATTAATCAAGGCTTGATCGTTCGCCGGTTCAAGACCTCAATGGCAAACGTCCATGATGGGTCCGCACCTTTTGAAGCCATGCCCATGCCGGTGGCACGCGTTTAATGCAACCGATCAAGCGACTTGTCGACACATGCCAGGCGGGTGCCACGAGGCTCGGCTGACCGCCCGACGCATGCAGGTCGTTTAAGAGCACGGCTAACATCGCCGGCAGGAACGCATTGGATTCCGCGAAACGCCATGTCGTCTGACGCGATTGCGAGACGACGTCTAGTTCTTGTGGGTCAATCAATTGGTCATCAGGCAGGCGTGATTTGGTTCGCACCGCAAGTGCCAATTGAAGTCGCAAACGATGCAACGCGCGATCGCGGTTTTGACGTTGATGCCGCGATTCGGTCGCTTCGGTGGTGAATGACAATCGGTGTTGATCCAAACTCACCAAATCGATCGTTGCGAATGCGCCCGATGCCGTTCGATTTCGATGTTGCCCACCAGGTCCGCTTCGAGTTTGCGTTCGCCAGCGAATAAGTCCGTTGAGATCGTCGGATGACCAGACGGCCGGGTGCGGGGCGACGACACGATTGACCGGCAAGCAATCGTCGTGAGCAGGCCACTGGGCTGATTGATGACTGCTCATGTCGTGGCTGGCAAATTGCCGTGATTTGCGTGTGCTAACGGACGATCGTCACAGCGAGTTGTTCTAGCGCCCATCGCGTTCGGGATACCACAGGCTAGTAAGCTGTTCCCAACAATCGTCCATCAGTCGTCTGTGCGGCAAGTGGATCGTTGCTTCCGCGTTGCTTTGGTCCAAAGCGATCCACCTGTCATCATCCGGTGTCCAGTCATCGGTCACGTGCTTTGGAATCAAGCCAACAATTGACGCCGCCAGTGGATCGGGCTCCCACTGCATTGCCGTCAAGTGGGAATGATGGCCGGCCCGAGCGGATCGCGCGCGCTCCGAAGAGACTGGGGAAACACTTCCCACCTGACATTCGATCACGCTTTCACTGAGGATTGGATGAAAGAGCCGAATCGACGTGCCGGTCTGGATCGCTTCGGCGTCATCGCCGGAGATCAACACTTCGAATGCGAGCTGTGTTGGCAATTGAATACGACACCAGCAACGATCCGTCGGTGATTCGATCGATCCCGTTTGGGATCGGTTTCGCGAAGGTCCGTCCAGATCGAAGGGGTCCGGCAGCAAAGCACCAGCATGCCCATTTGGCATCGGTGAAGAACCACGCAAGACAATTCCTGTTACGGGACTGCGGATGACCATTGATTTGAGTTGCTGCTGCACCTCACGTCGATCGGCGCGAGCAGCAACCAAAGCCGTCTGGGTCAATTGCCACGCGTGCGTCTCGTCAACCGAGTGTTGTCGATTGCTTTGTAATGAAGACCACGTTGCCAGTTTCGCTTGCGTTTGGAGCATGGCTTCACGTCCCGAGACTTCGTGCTGCTGCAACTCAAGCGGCACGTTCCGCATCCGTGCGATCACGTCGCCTTTATCAACACGATCGCCCAAGCTCACGTTGATGGAATCAAGGTGGCCCGTTGTGGGCAAATCCACGTTGATGGCACCGGCAACTTGCAGTCGCGCCGTCGTGTGTCGCCATCGCGGCAGTGGCATCCATATCACTCCACTGATCACAATCGCACCAGCAATCAGCAATAGCGCTCGGCGTCTGATGGGAACAGCAGCCCAAAAGCCTTCGCCAATCGCCATCTTCCAAATGCGACTTGAAACAGTCGTGACAAGGCTTGCGATCACTGCCAGCATCAAGAGGATCGCGGGTCGACGCATGGCAACGAGGTCGGCCCAATGCAACAACAGCATGCTCACGACCACAAAAATCAGAAAGCGATAGCAGGTTGCGACGACGTGGAAGGCAGACAATGCCCACAACCGCCGGGGCAGGCGACGCCACGTTGTGACTGCCATTGAGAGCCAATCGGCGAAACATCGCTTGGCGTCGCGCCGCAGATTCGTTGAGTCGAGCCAATCACTGAGGATGTAATATCCGTCATATCGCATGCAGGGATTGGCATTGAATAGCACGGTGCTAACGCCACACACCAATACAACCTGCAGCGCCCACATTCGCATCGCGGGGTCATTGGCCAACAACCACACCCATGCGGCCGCGAGCGCTAATGTCCATTCCACCCACATGCCAGCGACCATCACCATCGCACGGTGTCGCGCCTGCTTCATCCGCCAAACGTCACTCACATCCACAAACGGACAGGGTGCGAAGCAAAACCACCAAATCCCCACGACACCGCAGCGTCCTCCCAAGCGACGGCACATCAACGCGTGACCGAGCTCATGGATTGCTTTGGTGACGATAAAGATCACGGCTAACGAGAACGGGTGCACTTGTTTCATGAATTGCGACAGCGTCGGAAGTGATCCCGACCATTGGTCAAATCGTCCCAGGACCATGATCAATGTCACTAAGGTCAGCACAAACCATCCCAACACCGCGGGCAATGAGAACCAGATCCGCGACAGAGGTAAGATCGCTTCGGCCAGCGGGTCAATTCTGGCCAATGGCATGCGCATCGATAACCAACTCAGCAGCCAAGCGATCACAGGGCGTTTTGGTGTTGATTGAGATGCCGGACGGACCGTCCAACCAGCTGCCGCAGCCTGTTCCCAGGCAGGCTCAAGTCCCTTCGCTTCACGGTGTTCCTTGCTGTTTTCACTGGCGCCATGTGCGCAAAACGAACGCATCGTTTCCCAGAGTTGCTTTTGAACTCGCGTGTAGGTGCCACGGATCTCATCGACCACGATGACGACGCGGTCGTTGTTTTGCGGCGTCGCCCACAAATCGCGCCGCAAACTCGAGTGTTGTTTGGACTCATCCACGACGACGGTCTACCTCGGCCTTTGGGTCACACGAGCCTCGGTTTGGTCGATCCGCATGGTGACCTCAACACCGGGTACGAGTTGCCAATCCGCTGCCAAGTTTCGATCGCTGCGATTGATGTCACCACGCTGGGGCGGTCGGCGTCGGTTTTCAATTTCCGCATGCAAACGATATCGGTTGCCGGGCAAACGGCCGGGATCCGCCGATGTGACCTTGCCTCGCAGCGACCCATAAATCGGTTCACCCAGATGGTCAATTGATTGCACCCAAAGGATCGCAACGGGTAGGCCGACGCAGGTCACGGGATCCAATTGCTCGGCGTCGACCAAAGCATGACAAACCAATGATTCAGCCGATGCCACGGTGACAACACTTTCTCCCGCATCGACCCATTCACCGGCATCGCGGTGCAGGGTCAGCACCACGCCATTGATCGGCGTTTGGCACTGCAACTGCTGCACTTGAAAGTCAATCTGACTTAGTTCAGCCGATTGCAATTGCTGTTCAATTTCGGCCTCACGAATTCGTTGGTTTGCTCGGGCGACTTCCAAACGTCCCCGTTCGGTTGCGAGTCGTAGTCGTCTGAGTTGATTCTTTGCGATGGCACCACGAACTGTGGCATGGGTCGCTTCACTATCGGCCAACTCCGCTTCGGCCTCGGCGAGTGCCGTTTCGGCATAACGCAATGACAATCGATCTTCGGCGGCCATCCGCGATGACTCAAGTCGCAAGGCCGCGGCGCGACGACGAATTTGCAACGCGGCGTCATCCAGTGTCGCGAGCAGATCTCCGTTCGATACCACATCATTTTGCTTGACAGTTAATCGTGAGATCAAACCACTCTGACGCGCCGGCACATCGACTCGTTGTGCGAAGTCAACGACCACATCGGTTACCACAACCGACTCAGAATCGGCCATTACCGGCGCGATCACCCCGGCCACGAATAAGCCCCACCATGCAAGAACTTTGAACCTTTTGGCGAGCACGGTGGAGACAACTTCGCAATTCATGCAACGGGCAACGGCAAGCGTCAGAGGTGCGGTACTCATCTCGATCCATGCGCTTGTGATCATCGAATTTGATCCCACCGGCGATCGATCGTCTGAACCACATCTTCGATCAACATCCATCCCAGGGCCGTGCGACCGCAGTCGATGAGCACTTCCGCAGGCGCTTCAATCAGCGACCGCTGCGTATCGACGGACCCAGGTTGTTTTACCGTTAGATCAAATCGAACGGTCGCCATCGGCGTGCCGCTGACAGGGTCCTGCGCAACCGGTCCCAATCGACCGGTCGTTGCGACCAAAGACTGATCTCGGCCTCCCAATTCCCAGGCCGTCTTAACGCTCGCCTTGATGCTGCCCTGATCATGCATTTGTTCAGTGACATGATTAATTCGATGCGACGGAACCATCGCGTCAACCACCCACTTGCAATCTTGCGGCATCACTCGCAGTAACACTTGACCCGCGTTAACAGGGCGTTGCGCAAGAGTCTCGCTGGTGCGCCACGCTTCCACGCGGCCACCACATCGGGCTCGAATCGACAAGTCATCGATGCCGGATTGCAACACCCGAAGCTGATGATCGATCGCCTCGATTTCATCTTCGATTTCACTGCCGTGGAACGCTTGGCCCGAGCCCGACTTGCCGGATTGCGATGACATGAGGGAACGCTTCCATTCATCGGACCGTTGTCTTAACACAGACCGGCGTCCGACCAAGCGCGTCATTTGCCTTCGGTACTCGCTCGATGAGAGCGTTACCAAAAGGTCACCTGCTTGAACCGATTGACCGTGACGCACGTGGATGGTCTCAACGGTCGCTGATTCGGGCGCGTGATAGACATCCAACGTTTCCGGACGAATCACACCCGACACCGCCACGCGCCGCGGCACGGGAATCAAGACCAGCAATAATGCGACGAAGACCATGCACGCGGTCGTCTGCACGGAACGTCTTTGACCTGCGATCTGCGTTAGCGTTTTGGGCCACCGAGACCGATTTGCTAATCTTTCGACGCATTGAGCTCCTCGGTCAATCAGTCGTGCAAGTCCATCGTGTTCCGCTTGATGCATCGACGTAAGTTGATCCCAGTCCGACAAGTCAGCATCGCCACCACAGACGATGCGATAGTCGGAATCGCCACCCAAAACCCATCGTGGGTGGTGGTCGGCGTGACGGACCGCATTGGATGCGGCAGACGCGGTTTCATGAATCAATCCCGCCGACAGTCGTCCCAAACATTGCATCGGTTTGTCGGCAGCATCGCGGATTGCGTCCGCGGCGTCCGTTCGCGGGTCGAAACGATCCACGTAAGCCACCGCCAAAAGCACGACGCGTTTGTCTTCAATCCGACAAAGCGAAACTCGTGTGACACTCGGCAATACAGTAGTGATTAGATCGGCTAGCGAATCAATCCAAACGCGATGCGTTTCGGCGGGGTGATCACACGCGTCCAAGCGTTGGCATTGCTGGTCGACCCAAGTGATCCGGTCAAGGAATCGCTGTTGATCATGCAAACGCTGCAGACGCAAGAACTCGCCCGCCAAATCGTTCATTTGAGCCAAGAAACGCAAACAACCACGTTGGGATGCCGGTGAGACCGATGGTTCCAGGAAAGCCTCGACCAGATACTCCGGTGCAGGCTCTTGTTTCATCTCCGGCGGCAGAATTTGAATGGGAAGAATCGCGGCGGGGTACTGGCCCGGATTGGCAGGCACGTCCGGCTGATCGGCACCCGGTGTGGGAGGCACAATCACGGGTTCTCGATCCGTGGCGACCAATCGCAGCAAGGCCTGATGCACTGCGATCGAGGGCGCGTCCCATGATTTGGGATCGGGATCTCCCAAACGATGGACCAAATCGTATGAGTCTGGTTCGCTGGCATCGTCCCCTTGCCGTATCCAGATCACGACACCACGTGCGGCCAGGGCTCTCAGCACGCGGTCGGCAAAGAATCGCAGATAAGCGTTGACGGGCTGACGACGCTGCGACGCTGAGGCAACTTCGCGGAGGATTTCCGCAATCTCGCGTCGCGCTTCCGCGATTAGATCTGGACCCGCCGGCGGTGTTGAACCGGGTTGGCCAACGCCCGCTGCACTGGGATCAAAAACAAACGGTTCGTTAGAAGCCGTTGGGGTCACAGCACGCTACCGCCACATCGTTGCTGCAGCACTACCGGAGTTGCCGGTGGTTTCCGGCTGAGGCTGCGCGGCACTGTAGCGACCTGCCGCAGTGACCGACGGCGGTGGTGTCCATGTGTGACCTCGCGAAGGTGAGGCCGATGCGAGTGTGTTTTCAGGCGAGGTATCGCGAGATCGGCTGTTGCGACCATACCATGAATTGCCAACCAGGCTGGTTGCCGGTGCATCGTGGTTCTGGCTTCCGGCGCTCGCGGAGCTGATGATGGCAACGTTCGAATTCGGCGAGCGTTTAGGTGTTGTCTTGACGAATCGACTGATATCGCCACTTCCCGATTCAACCCATCGCAGCCAATAGGTCTGCAGCTCCGCTAACGAATCATATCCGTAGTGTTTCTGCACATTGGCGGTCCACGATGGTTGCCGCATGTAGTCACTCAAAAAGTTGATGAACGTCCGCGGCCCTTGCTGATCAATTAAGAATCGACATACCGAATAGCCTTGGGCGTACATCGGCAACACGTCGGGTGGATATTCGGTCAACAGGAACAACTGATTCATGGCGATGCCACGTCTGGTCGAGAGAAACTCTCGCAACTTGGCTTCGTGCTTTGCTTTTTCAGATTCATGCTCGACCGTCGTGCAAATTCCTTCGTCGGCCCATCGCGGCAGCGGACGACCAAAATGGGTTGCCAGTACGGTGTGGGTCACTTCATGCGGCAACACGCTATCAAGAATTCGTTGAGGTGTTCCAATCACCTCCATTTGGAAATCACGCACGGGCGCCGGGTTGTAAGTGGTGACACCTTGAGCCGCCAAATTGGGGCCGGCAACAACACGAATCGGACAGGGTGCGGGCCATGGCGGAAGCACCTGACCGGTCCAGTAGCGAGCTAAGTCATCGCGATATTGCTCGGCCGAACGAGCAACGGCGTTGGCCAGCTCAGCTGTGGGTGCGTTGACAATGAAGTTGCGCGATCGGGCACCCGCCGCGTTAGCGGCATTTGGCAGCAAACACATGACAAAGATCGTCATGGTCAGCATGGTCGACGCCACGCATTGCACCCATCGATACGAACCGCGAGCGTCCCTACAGGTGCCGATGGCTTCCATGCCAAGTCCTTGATTTCATGTTCGCGTTAATGGATCGCGAGCACAGCCACCGTCCGGGCACTGCACTCACGCCGCGGCAGTCTAGGCAAACGCGGTGTTTGACCGAAAGGCGAATCCCACTGAATTACATGTCGGTCGAAAACGATCTATTTGGAAAACACCTTGGCACGTTCGATTTGGCCAGCTTGCTCCGCCAGGCTGATTGGCGAAAAACACGTCGAAGTCTTTCCGAACGAATCTTCAACGTGCCGGTGGTGGAAATGCGGCTTCGTCGACCCCGTCTGCAGAACGTTTCATTTAAAGTAGAGGCGACCGCGGCAGATCGCTGCGAAACAGATCTGATTTTCCGCCTCCGCTTCGCTCATCATTCCGTACCTCGTCATCAATCCCAAGTCGGCAGGACTCATCATAGGCTCATGACACTACCACGCTGTTTGTTGCTCTTTGTCGTATCGATGTCGTTTGGGGTCGAAGTACGGCTGTTTGCGAATCGCCCTGATATGGTGATCTTCCTTTCCGATGATCACACCTGTCGAGATAGCTCCGTCTACGGCAGCAAGGAGATGCCGACTCCCAATATGGCTCGACTTGCCGCGGCGGGCATGACGTTTGATCAGGCGTTTGTCGCGTCGCCATCGTGCGCACCCTCGCGAGCGGCGTTGCTGACGGGAACATACCCGCAACATAATGGCGCCGAAGCGAATCACGCCAAGCCTCACGCGGACATGCGGAAACTACCCGCATACCTGCAAGCGTTGGGTTACGAGGTGGTTTCGTTTGGCAAGGTCGGGCACTATCGCCAGACACCGGATTATGGCTTTGATCTGGCAAAGCACTTCAATTACCACGAAGACATCGCAATCGCGGAAGCGGCCAAGTGGTTGAGCGAGCGCAGCGACGACCGACCGCTTTGCCTTTTTGTGGGCACGAACTGGCCGCACGTTCCTTGGCCCGATGATCCCGAAGGTATTGATGCGGAACGCATCGTTCCGCCACCCAAACATGTCGACACGAAAGTTGGTCGGCAGTGGCGAGTGCGGTACGCGGCGGCCGTTCGGCAAATGGATGATGATCTGGGATTGATCTACGACACGGCACAAGCATGTCTGGGTGATGACGTTTTCTTTTTGCACACCAGTGATCATGGAGCGCAATGGCCGTTTGAAAAATGGAACTTGTATGACACCGGTTGCAAGACACCGTTGATCGTGACCTGGCCCGGAAGGATTCAGCGCGGCGTCCGTTCGGATGCGTTGGTGAGTTGGATCGATATTTTGCCAACGTTGATCGATGTTGCGGCCGGCCCCCAACCAAACGAAATCGATGGAAAGTCATTTCTTCCCGTTTTGATGGGTAACGCGACAAAACATCGTGAGTACGTGTTTCAGGCCCATTCAGGCGATGGCAACTTCAATGTTTATCCATCGCGTTGCGTTCGATCCGCTGACGGTTGGAAGTACATCCGCAACCTGCATCCCGAGTTCCGGTTTGAGAGTCACGCGACGGCGTATCGCAATGACGGAAGTTATTGGGATAGCTGGGTCGACCATGCCGTCGACGACGCGTCAGCCAGAAAGAAAATTCAGGCGTATCAACGCCGACCGTCCGAAGAGCTTTATCATGTTGCGGTTGACCCGGAAGAGCAAAGCAATTTAGCCGAGCAATCCAATCACAAAGATCGCTTGATTGTTCTTCGTGGTCAGCTTGACTCATTCATGCAACGAGTCGGCGACACGCAAACCACATTTGGTCGCCCACGAAGGTTCGCGCCAACGGATGCACCCAACATTGTCACCTTGTTGATTGACGACATGGGTTTTTCTGACCTATCGTGCTTTGACGGCAACGCCGTTGAAACGGAGCATCTCGATCGGCTGGCGAGTGAAGGGATTCGTTTCACGCAGTTTTATGTCAATTCTCCGATTTGTTCGCCTTCACGAACCGCTTTGACAACGGGACAGTATCCGCAACGCTGGCGGATCGGATCATTTCTAAATCACCGAAAAAGCAACGCGAACCGCGGGTGCGCGAATTGGCTCAATCCAAACGCACCGGTGCTTGCCCGTGAGCTTCATCACGCCGGCTACTTCACCGGTCACTTCGGCAAATGGCACATGGGTGGCCAGCGCGATGTTGGTAACGCACCTTTGATCAACAAGTATGGATTCGACCGCAGCTTGACGAACTTCGAAGGACTGGGCCCGCGCGTTTTGGGATTCAAAGACGCTTACGACGGAAAGCCGCCTGAGTTGCACGCCTTGCGGAGCGACACGCTGCCAACGGGGCCAATTGAGAGAATGGATCGTAGCCAAATCACGTCTCGGTTCGTCGAAGCGGCTTTGCAGCATATCGATCGCGCTCAAGCTCAAGGTCAGCCATTCTTGATCAATCTGTGGCCTGATGATGTTCATTCGCCGTTCTTTCCGCCTCGTGTGCTTCGAGAGGGAACCGACGAAAGCAAGCGACAACTCTACTATGCGGTTCTCGATGCCATGGACCAACAACTGGCACCATTGATCGATCGCATCCGCAACGATGATCGCCTGCGTGATAACACGCTGATTGTCATGTGCAGTGATAATGGTCATGAACCTGGTGCCGGCCGCAGTGATCCGTTTCGCGGCAACAAAACGTTGTTGTATGAAGGCGGCATTCGTTCGCCGTTGATCGTTTGGGGACCCGGATTCGTTTCATCGGATCAGGTTGGGACAGTCAATGAAACATCGGTGTTCTCGGCCATCGATCTGAATCGGTCGCTCTATTCGTTGGCCGAAATACCGCTTCCTGAAGGCCACGTGCTCGACGGTGAAGATGTCATGGCGACGTTGCTAGGCAAATCAACGGTATCGCGGCAATCTCCGATATGTTTCCGACGCCCGCCGGATCGCCCGAATCAAGCTTGGGGTTTTCGTGGCCGGACCGACCTTGAAATTGATGCGCCCGACCTCGCCATCAGGCACGAGCAGTGGAAACTGTTGATGAACATTGATGGTTCGGGTCTGGAACTTTACGACCTGTCCCAAGACCCATCGGAGTCCATCAACTTGGCCACCTCACATCCGAGCGTCGTTGAGACGCTTCGTGACCATTTGATTCGTTGGAATGAAACGCTACCCAAAGACGCGTGCGATCCCACCTTTCGAGTGAAGACGAATTGACGTGGTCACGCGAGCGTTTTGGATCAGAGACCACTGGGTATCCGGTCCGAATGAACGAGTCACAAAAACTACAGTCGAGCCGGATTAAATGGCGTCGTCGGAATCACTCCACTGGCTTTTGTATCAAGCTCGGCTTTCAAACGGGCGATCACTGCTTGGTTGGCAGGATCAGGATTGACCGCGAGATTACGAAACTCACCGGGATCACTTTGATAATCATACAGTTCGCTGCCATAAGCTCCGCCGGCCCATTGTGAGAATCGATAGCGATCGGTGCGAATGCTACAACCCATCACGGGTTCGGGAAGTCGATTGTCAGCGGGACGTAAGATTTGCGTGACCGCTGATGATTGCCAATCACGTCGTGGATCTTCGAGTAACTCGGTTAGGCTGCGTCCCGCCAAATCATCGGATAACGTTAGTCCCGCCAAATCGATAATGGTTGGGTAAAGATCCACGTACTCGACGATACGATCACAAGCGGGCCGTGGAGATCGTGTCGGTGGATGATGCTTTGGCGACCAGATCATCATCGGACTGCGGGCGGAAGCCTCAAACAGCGTTCGTTTTTGCCAGATACCACCGTGCTCGCCAAGGTGATAACCATGGTCACTCCACAGCACGACAATGGTTTGATCACGCAACTGCAACTCATCGAGTGCATCTATTAAACGACCCACTTGAGCGTCGACAAAGGACACGCACGCGTAGTAAGCATGCATGGCGCGACGCAGTGTGATTTCGTCCAAACCGTAGTGCGGAAGCGGGCAATTATGAGCGAATGCGGCCGTGGGGATGTCGTTGCGATCATCGGTGGGTGCAAACGGCAAACGAAAATCGTCGATGGCGTATCGATCAAAGAATGTTTTTGGGGCGACGAATGGCGTGTGCGGTCGGAAAAACCCGGCTGCTAAGAAAAACGGCTCATCACGATGCTGTTTCATCCACTGGATTGCGGCCGTTGCCACCATGCCGTCGGTCTGCTCGGATGCATCGCCGTCGGCAGCGAGCCAGCTGAGTGCCGCACTGATCTTGCGGTGCGGTTGCGTGTTGAAAATCAGCGGCTCATCGGACTTGTCGCGACCGATTGGGTTGATTGTTTGTTGCCATGACTGCGGGTCATCGAAACCATCGGTCCCGATCGCCGCGGGCACGTTGTAATGGTAAATCTTGCCCACGCGTGCCACGCGATAGCCAGCATGCTGAAAGACCTGTGGCAGAGTCACCACGTTGGGGACTTCATCGCGAAAGTGGCGATCCAAGTCGTAAACCTTCAATTGATCGGGTCGCAGTCCTGTCATCACCGACGCGCGGCTTGGATTGCACAATGGGATCTGGTTGTAAGCGCGAGTGAACGCGGTGCCTTCAGCGGCCAAGCGATCCATGCATGGTGTTTTTGCAAGTCGATCGCCATAACAGCCCAACGTGCAAGCCAAATCATCAATGGCAATGAAGAGAACGTTGGGCGGATTGTTCGAGTTTGAATCAGTGGCGTGCCCGAACGGTTGCAAGGCAACGCTGAGTGCACTGATCATGATCGCAAAAGCAATGCGTGAGTTTCGGCGAGGAAGTTGCAGGCGCGTCATCATCATTTTCAGCCAAAGAAGACTTGTGAGCCGAACGCGTTAGAGTGGGGCCGCGCTCAAAAATCAGGTGTTGATTTGTGCTGGCAGTCAGCGGCGTCGGTTTGCGGCTCGATCATGTGAACCGCGCAGCAAAAAACCCAATTCGATCACACAAAGTTAATCGAATTGGGTTTGGCTTTGGTTTTCGTCGCGCCGGAATTAGCTCGTGACCGACGTGAGTGCCTCTTGCAATGCTGCCTTGGGTCGAACCCCGACAAAGCTTTCGGAGACCTCACCACCCTTGAACAGGAGGAGCGTCGGAATGCTGTTGATCCCGAACTTTTGAGCGGCACCTGGATTGTCGTCAATGTTGACCTTGCCGATTTTCACGCCGGGATTTTCCGACGCTAGCTCATCAATCATGGGTGCGATTTGCCGACAGGGTCCGCACCAAGGTGCCCAAAAATCGACCAGCACAGCGGACTCGCTTTGCAGCACCTCAGTGTCGAAATTATCGTCGGTAAATTCTTTGACTGCTTCTGAAGCCATCACTGTGTCCTTCGGGGCGAATAGTTAACCGGAGCCAGATTCTAGCGCGGTGGCTAAACCTGTCAATTTAGCTGGCCAAGATTGCCAGCCTGACAGATACAGGCTCGATTCGGTCAAGGTCGCAAACGTTGGACCAAATGACGGAGAATCATTGCCGTCGCGCCCCAAATCACACGTCCATCGACTCGATACGCGGGTGCGTCAAAGGTCAGTTCGCCGGCGGTGGCATGGGGTGATTGCGGCGCGATGAATGTACGCCGTTGCCGAATGGTTTGAATCACGACGTCGTCAAAAATCGCAGCTAGCGGCAACTCAATCACCTGATCCACTTCGACCGGGTCGGGTTGCCATGGTCCCGAAGGCTGCCGAATCAGCAACACGACGGGATCAATCAGGTTATCACTGGCAAAGACGTAATGCCGTGGCAAGCTCCCCACATCCGCGATAATATCCGGCTGGATGCCCAGTTCTTCCGTAAATTCTCGAATCGCAGCCGCCCGTGGTGATTCGCCCGTTTCAATTTGTCCACCAGGAAAACAGATTTGGCCCCCATGGTGACGCAGCGTCGTCGGACGACGAGTGAGCGGAATCAACCAACCGCGTTGCGCATCCCGATAAAGACCCACCGCAACGGCGGCACGCCGCGTGTGGACTCGAACCGGCCCGCGATGGCGACCATATGCCAGCTGCGGTGACAACGCGCTGCGGGCCGTTGAAAGTTGGCCGCGGTGGGTTCGCGAGATGGGCACATCCGCATCGGGTGCGTCCTCATCGAAATTCATTCGATCCAACAACCATGATCGCATCGCGTCGATCGTGGTTGGGAGTGTCGGCATGTCAGATCAGTGTTTCGAGCAAGCGTCGCAGCTTGCGAAGTTCAACTCGATGGTCGAGTCCGTCAATGGGCTTCATATCGACCGTTAGCGAGCGATCATATTTCTCACGCTCAAGCTGCGTGATTATTTTTCCATAATCAATTTCGCCCTGTCCCACGCTGACTTGAAACTGATCCTTGCGGGTGTCTCGCAGGTGCACGTTGTGGACAAACTTCAGTACCTCGTCAAAACCTTTTCCCGCAGCCCAATTCTTTGCGGAGGCCGGCGCACCGCCTGATGCGACCAGCGGCACACTCGGGTCGAGCGTCACGCCCAAACCGTCGACATTGTTGCAGAGGACCAAAAGCGTGTCGGGATCTTCGCTGACGCATCCCAGTTCACATCGCAAACTCACCCGCACACCCTCGCCCTCTGCGATCGTCACCAATCGCCGCAGGTGTTCAACCTCTTCGTTGAATGGTGTTCCGCGCTCGCCCGAAGGCACCGAAAGATTCACCACTTTGGTCGCTTTGGCGATGCGGCACAGTCCAAGAAATTCGTCGTAGTGCTGTTCGCCCTGGCTGGCCAGTTCGATGCTGTAACCGCTGATTTCCAATCGGTGCGTGTGCCGCAACAGCTGGATCGCACGATCCTCATCGACCAGCAACTCGCTCGGTTTGGCCTGATGACCCGATTCGTGAAGCGCGATCTCGATCGACTGGAAATCGAGATCCTGCAGCAGTTCAATTGCGGCTCGCAATTCCAGATCGGGCCAGCATCGCGTCGACGCGGAAACAAACATGGCGGCATCCTTTCAGTGGGGGCAGATCAGGTTGAGTGGCATCATTGACTTCGTCAAGCGGCATCATTGAACAAGCCGCCGCCTTGTTGACCGCGCTGTGCATTGGCGTCCGACTTTCCTCCCGCCGAATAAGTGCCCGGGGATGTGACGCCGGTGAGACGCTTGAGCAAGTCGGTTTGAAATTCGCTCAGGTGGTACTGACACACGAACAGGGCCATCGCTCGAGAATGCGTCGTCGCCATCGCTTCGGCGACCTCACCGCAACGCCGAGCCAAGCGGGCGTCTTCGATCCGGCGACTGTGCAACAGTTTTTCAGACAAGCTCAATCCCGGTTCCGGCGCATGATCGTCACGAATCAGATCGTCACGGCGCTGCACCATCGCTTCGAGCCGCGTGATTGCTGCCGCAAGAGCTTGCGTGGATTCGTCGACCTCGTCTGGCTGGAGTCCAATTGTGCGGACACGTGTTTCGTCCAGAATCAAGTCAATGGTTTCGGTGACCTCGGCCAAATCATCGACATATTGCGCGACGCGATTTGACCAAGAGGCTGCATGGTTCGAATCAGACATGAGTACCTTCCGTGGTAATCAAAGAAAGTGAGTCGGCAACAGGATGTCCCACACGCCGTGTCGTGTTTTGCAATGGGAGGCTTTTCATCAACGGCGTATCCATCAACGGTGCCGTTGCAATTGAAAAAGGTCATACATTGGTTCGACGATCGTTTCCGCGGATGCGTCGCTGATCGCTTCGACCATGTTTTGGTCGAGTTGTTTTTGAAAAACTTCTTCGGCTCGCCCACCGTGAAAGTACGCGGGCTTGCCCACGCTCTCGCGCATCGTTGCCAACATGCTGCCAAAGAGTGTTTGGCCCACAAAATCTTGGAAGGCGTCCTTCATCGGGTCGTCGGCTGGCGCGCCGTCGATGGCGGCTGAGTTTTCGTTGCCAGACGTTCGCAATTGATCGGGCGCATCGGTACGGAACCCGGGTGCTTCCAAGGCGAGCGGCAAGCGGACTTGACCATGAATGGGTGGCAGAGCGGAACTCATCGGTAAATCACCTCTCCATAGAGGTCGCCTTTTGCCTTCAGCGTTTTGATGATGGCAATCAGGTCGTTGGTCGGGACATCCAATGCTCCCAACGCATCGGCGAGCGCCTTCAGTTTGGCGGCCGATGGCGACTCGTCATCAGCCAATTGTACGAATCGATCACCGCCACCGGCTTCGATTCGCAGATTGCGGTGTGTGATCAGCACCGGTGCAATCTCAACATCTTCGCCAATCACCACGACGCCGTCTGCTTCATTGATCACGACGCGTTGGTCACGACCATCCAACTGAATCGGGATATCCAGGACTAACCAAATGAATTTGATCGGATTGGAACGATACAGAGGCGGTATCTTCACCTCGACGTGCAATTGATCGATCGCTTTGGCTTGTGCGATGCCTGAAACGCCATCGGCTGGCGCACTCAATCGGGATGAGTTGCCACCGCTGGCCATGGTCCACGACGTCATGCTGTTGATTTCTTCTTCGATGCGAAATGCCGTACGAAAGTCGGCAAAATCGCGATCGATTACCAATGTCAATCTGTCGTCCTTGATGTACGAGGCGCGGATGGTGGATTCCATCTTCATGCCATTTTTGATGACAGCGGAGGTCGCTGGATCGTCAGGCGATACGGACAGCCTGCCCTGAGCCATCGCGTACACCGTTGGGTCGTTGATGCGCGGTCCCAACATTGGGGTCGACATCAAAAAGCCGCCCTCGAGACTCTTCGCGCTGATCGCATTGACCCGAACGTCCAGTTGATCACCTTGTTGCACACCGACTTCGGGCAACTCGGCGGTGATAAACACCATCGCCACATTTTTGGCATCGGCGACGTCATCGATATTGAGCGTTCCGGTGGAATCGATTGCCATCGGACCGCCCATAAGCTGCATCATCCGCGCCAATGCCCGAGATGTGGGTGCAGCATCGCCGTCGCCGGTACCACGCAACCCGACCACCAAACCAAGTCCCTGCAGCGTGTTGGTTTCTTGGCCTTTGACGCGGCACAAGTCACCGATCTTCAGCCCGCCCGACCAAGCCGACGCCGTCGATAGCAGCATCATCGTCAACGCGATCAAGCCGGCCCGAAGTTCGCGATGCATGTTGGCCCTAATCAAAACGGTTTCACGCGATCAAAGAAACGTTGGAACCACCCGCGGTTGTATCCATCTCTGAGTTGTCCACGATCTTGCTTGCGTATTTCCAGATCAATTAAGTCTCGACTCAAAACGACGTTGTCAGGAGCGATGTCCTGGGCACGACAAATCCCAGATAGGGACGTTTCCCAAAGATTGTCGTTAATTCGGTATGTCTTGCGTGCTTCCAGAACAAGGTTGCCATTGGGCCGGATGTCGACGACCCGAGCGGCAATGTTGAATGTCAGCATCTCTCGCGCTTCGATGGAAGCTTCGTTGCGCGAATTTGCCTGTGACTGGGCGTTGACGGTCGGATCGCCGTCGGCCTGCGGATCCGGTTTCAATTGACCCTGTGAGATTCGAATCCAATCGGTCAGCACGGCTTGAAATAATGACAGGCGGCGTTTTTCGGATTCCCCTTCCGCCATCATCCTGGCAACTTCATCGACACGAATGGTGATGATGTCTTGAACTTGAAATGATCGCAGTGGTGGAGCCGGCTGATAAGTCCAACTCACACCCTGAAGTCCCGGACCGGCAACTGACGGTGACAGAACCCTGGGGTTGCCATTGGCCGTCGATGGAGACACCGCACCAGGCGGTGGAGCGGCACCTGGAGCGGCCCCCGTTATCGGCGCCGGCGCCGCGGGAACACCGCCGGGTGTCGGCACAACTTCGACGGGGCCCGTGTCGGTCATCACACCGCCGCGTAATAAGGACGAGTTTTGAGCAAAGACGTAGCCCCCAAACCAACCGAGCAGTGCTCCATTCATTGCTAAGGCAAAGGCGATTCGAAGGTTAAGCAGGCGACTTGCGTTGGTCATCGGATTTTCCCGCGTGAGCGTTGCGGTGCCGTCAAAATCTCAACCATGGTTGAATCGAGCACGCGGGCAATCAATCGTCGGCGTGGCTGCAGTGTTTCGACCTCGATCAGATCACCAATCGAACCCTCGCCCAATGACTTGGCGGCCGTCGTGACTTGAACGCCCCCGCCGGCAACGCGGACTTCAATCAGCTCACCCCGACGAATTGCAATGGGAGCCGCAAAATCATCTGACAGTAACGGAACGTTGGCTCGAACATTCCCTGTTACCTCCAAACCGATCAGGTCTTCGGGATCCTCCACACACGGTTTTTCTCCGAACGAACGAGGCCGAGGGGACCGGATCAAATCGAAGCGGCTGACCCGGTGTCCCCGGCGCAGTGGCTTGTTTGTTACGACAATCGCGGGGCGAGGTTGCCAGCGGATGGTGACGGTTCCTTCGCAGGTACGACCACGACCGCGCCCCAGCACGTGAACCCGAGTGATGATCGGATTCGATTCAGAATCAACCGACGCTGCCCAATCGGGAGCTTCATCGACAAATTCGATTTCGCGAATGCCTTCGATGGTGTCCAGTGTTCCGATGTCATCATCGCGGACTTCAATCTGGTAGTCGAAGCTTCGTTCAATCTCGGTGTGCTGTTGCTCCAAGCCGATTTCGATCCATCGCTCAATTCGCTCAATTGTCGCCGAGGCAATCGTTGTGGGCGTGGCGTAGCTGACCGGCGCGATCAGATCGGCACGTGGCTTGGCCGCCTGAAAAGCGGGTTTTCCGGTGCGGTGCACGGTGATCGTCGAATCGCCATGAATGCTGATTTTTTCGGGCGTTGCCTCGGCCGATGCCAGCACCGCTGCCACACGATCGCGGTCCAGTTTTGCTGGTGAACCATCGATGGGCATCAACCCGATCGTGGCATCGCGCAAACGTGGCCACGCAGCAAGCGATCGATGCAACGGGCGTAAGACATCGCCCACGCGGATCACCGATGAATCGATGGTGGCATGCGGAATCGTTGAAAACTGCCACCGCGTCTCGGAATCGACGATGCCAAGCGGAAGTCCAGCCGCTGGCGGGGTCGCGATAGCCGATGACACCATTGCAACGCACGCAACCAAAATGACCACCAACGGGATGCCAAATCGAG
>JBCCJB010000014.1:0-21894 GCA_039028015.1 Planctomycetota bacterium | reverse complement strand
GTTGGGTTTGTGTGGTCCCCTTGGTATCGGAAAGACCAAGTTCGCACAGTTCCTTGCGGCGGCAGCAGGGATTCCAAAGACCGACGTCACCAGCCCCACGTTCACGTTGTGGCAAACGTATCGGCTGACCACCAACGACACCGATCAGTCTGCATCCGTGTTTGAAACGTTGCACCACCTGGATCTTTACCGCGTTGTCGATGCCGATGAATTTTGGCAGTTGGGCGTCGAGGAGTGCTGGGACGTTTCACGTAGCCTGACGGTGATCGAATGGGCGGACCGTTTTGCGGCCGAACTGCCGTCCCATACGATTTGGATTCAAATGCAAATCGACCCGTCTGTCGAGACATCAAAGCAATCAAGCGATTCCGATCGAAAAATAATCATCGAATGCTCCGATGCGACGCGGCGTTCGTGGCTTGATCGCGTTGTCGCATCGTTTGATCCGCCGAAGTGATTGCTTGAATCTTCGGCAGGATTTGTCAGGCCGTCTCGTAACCGGCACGCTGCTCACGTTCGATAAACGCGTTGGCTGTCGGATCGTCGCCAAACGTTTGCGTTGCGGGGTCGTAGATGACGCTACGATTCAGGCGCATCGCCACGTTGATCGCATGACAAACATTGAGCATCTGATTGTGCGAAACCATGTCCGACGCAGGCGTCTTTCGCGTCTTGATGCAATCTACGAAATTTCGCATGTGATAGCCTTCCGCGCCGGGCTCAGCTAACGCCGCTGCGGATGGATCAGCATACAACGCTTCGATGGCTCCATTGGGCAGGGGATCACTGTTCAGACGCTCAACCGGTGAACCGACAAGCTTGCCGCGATTGACGAGATAGCGTCCGAGAGAACCCTCAAACATGATCCCGTTATCGAAGCCCAAGTCGGGCGCCGCATGACGCACAAAGAACTCCGTTCCATCGGCAAACCGGCATCGCACCTTAAATGACACCGCGCAGTTGAATTGGTCATCGCGTATGGGCATACCACTCTCGTCAAACGGAACCGGATGTTCGACCTCGAGAGGGTCGATTTCAATGCGGCCGATGTCATCGCCCAGCTTATTCATCGCCCACATCGCGATATCAACATGATGGGCACCCCAGTCGGTGAGCTTGCCGCCGGAGTACTCATAGAACCAGCGGTAATAACGATGGGCGCGACTAAATGGGAACCCAGCACCCCAACCCGTCACATCGACGACTTTGTCAGCGGAGCGATAATCGACCATCGGGCACTGTCCCAACCATGCATCCCAATTCAGTTGTTTCGGTGGTGTTGCTTTGGGCAGCGTGCCCGAAACGCGTGACCCGCCGATGCATGCCGTGATGCGTTTGATGTCACCAACACGATTGTCGCGAAGCATCGCCGCGGCGGTCGCAAAACGACGACCAAACTCCGTGCGTTGTTGTGTTCCCACTTGCACGACACGGTTTGATTTCTTCATCGCTGCTTCGATTTGCTGTCCCTCGCGGATGGTCAACGTTACGGGCTTTTCACAATAGACATCTTTTCCAGCGTCCAGGGCATCGATGACTTGTTTGGTGTGCCAATGATCAACCGAGCCAATCACCACGGCATCAATATCGCTTCGGTCTAGCAACCGTCGATAGTCTTCGACGGCATCAATGACCAACGGTCGCTGCTGTTGACGATGCAGGTCCACCGCGACCTGTTGGGCACGCCCGGCTTGAACCAAATCGACATCGGCGATTCCGGCACACGGGCCGTGCTTGAGTGCCTGACGTGCGTGGTAGGTGTGATAGCGGATTCCAGTGCCAATGAAACCGAAAACGGGCTGCTCGTTGGGCGACCGTGAAGCCTCCGCGGAAACCTGCCGCGTTCGTAGCCCACTGCCCAAATAAGCGGCCACCGCCGCCGTACCTGTCAGTGCCGTTTGGTGCAAAAGCTGTCGTCGTGAAAAGTCGCGCATGACGTTAAGGATCGAAGAGGAAAAGACAAAGTGCCCGGACAAACTACGTCGTGGCGAGTGTAAGCGAAAACAAGACGTGTCGTTTAATCAGACTAAGATTTCATTACACTGTCGCTCCCTTTCCTTCTCTTCGCCGTGATATTGCCATGAAAGCCATTCGGCTCGACGCTCCCCGAGAATTCTCCGCGATCGAAGTTGAATCGCCTCAACATCCGGGACCAGGCGAAGTTCTCGTGCGAACCCATCGGATGGGAATTTGTGGCACTGATACGAGTGGCTACCTCGGCAAATTCCCCTTCTTTCAATACCCGCGCATACCCGGTCATGAGCTTGGCGTGGAAGTTGTCGAAGTGGGCGAGGGCGTCACGCATGTCAGTCCCGGTGACGCGTGCAGCGTCGAACCGTACATGAATTGCAAATCCTGTCACGCGTGCCGCAAAAACCAAGGCAACTGTTGCGTTGCACTCAACGTGATCGGCGTCATGGTCGACGGTGGCTTGCAAGAGCAGTTTCTGGTTCGCGGTGACAAGTTGCATTCGTCAAACCGTTTGACCTTTGATCAGCTCGCGTTGGTCGAAACCCTTGCGATTGGCAAGCACGCCAGTGATCGCGGGGGCGGTGGAGCTGGTGATCACGTGCTGGTCATTGGTGCGGGTCCGATTGGACTGGCCACGCTTGAATTTGTTCGCATCAGCGGTGCCACGCCGTCGGTGATGGATCTTAGTCAACCGCGATTGGATTTCGTTGCGGACACCTATGGGGTCGATCATCTGATTCGCGTTCCGGGTGTCGATGAAGCATCGACGGCCACCAGCGTGATTGATCAGGTCAATGACATCACGGAAGGCAATCGGTACGACGTGGTGATTGACGCAACGGGCAATCATCACAGCATGTCCGCCGCACTGGAATATGTTGCTCCCACCGGTTGTCTGGCCTACGTCGGGATCACAACTCAAGCGATTTCATTCCAACACGTGGCACTGCATCGACCCGAAGTCACGTTGAAAGCATCACGAAACGCCCTGCCGGGCGACTTCACTCAAATCATCCAGTGGATGGAAGAAGGCAGGATCAACACTCAGCCGTGGATCACCCACCGCACATCCTTTGACCGCGTCATCGATGACTTCGAATCCTTCACGCGACCCGAAACGGGTGTGATCAAAGCCGTGATTGAAGTGTGCTAACTCATCCTCTTGTTACGTAAGCCAGGTTCTAGTCTGCCAATGTTTCGTTCCGCCATCACTGTCAGTTTGGTTTCGGAGGCCAAGGGTGGCCCATTTGTTTTCTGGGATGGGCTGGCCGATGCGTGTCAGAGAGCCGGCGATCTTGGCTTTGACGCGATCGAGATATTCGCACCGGGTCCGGATGCCGTTGAGGTTCCTGAGGTCAAATCGCTGCTGGCCGAGCATCAGCTGTCCGTCGCGGGTGTCGGCACCGGCGCGGGCATGGTCAAACATGGACTCTCGCTGACGCATCCCGATGCGGATCATCGCAAGCGTGCGATCGATTTTGTGAAACAGATGATCGATCTCGGAGGACAATTCAAATCGCCAGCGATCATCGGATCGATGCAGGGAAAGTGGGGCGGCGACGTGGGACGCGATCAAGCGCTGGATCTCTTGCGGGTCGCGCTCGACGAACTCGGACCGCATGCTGCTGCCAGCAGCGTTCCACTGCTCTATGAGCCACTGAATCGGTACGAGACGAATTTGTTGTGCCGAATCGACCAGAGCGTTGAATTCCTGAAAAGTCTCAAGACCGACAACGTCAAGCTGTTGGCTGACTTGTTTCACATGAACATCGAAGAAGCCAGCGTCCCCGCGGCCATCCGCGACGGCGCGGGCCACATCGGACACATTCATTTTGTCGATTCCAACCGGCAAGCGGCGGGCTTGGGGCATACGGACTTCAGTCCCATCATGCGAGCCCTGCGCGACATTGATTATCGCGGATACCTCTGTGCCGAAGCGTTCGCCTTGCCCGATTCGATGACGGCCGCCAAACAAACGATCGAGACGTTTCAGCAACTCAATGAGAGCCTGGTTTGATGAATCATCCATTCGCCTTTGCGATCAGATTGCTTCGGTGTTTTGCTGTTGGTTGCTTTTGCGCTCTGGCCGCTGGTACGACGATCGCAAAACAACCCAACATCGTCTTGGTGATTGCCGACGACCAGGGCTACGGAGATTTGGCATGTCATGGCAACCCGGTCATCCAAACACCTCATCTCGATCAGTTAGCCAGCGAATCATCGACACTTTCTGATTACCACGTGGCACCGACGTGCTCGCCAACCCGAGCCGCGCTGATCACAGGTCACTGGACCAATCGCACCGGCGTGTGGCACACGATCAATGGTCGGTCGATGTTGCGAAGAGATGAGACGACACTGGCGACCATGTTGCAAGACGCTGGCTACATCACCGGCATGTTTGGCAAGTGGCATCTGGGTGATAACTACCCATACCGACCCGAAGATCGCGGCTTTGAAACGGTGTTTCGCCATGGCGGTGGCGGTGTGGGCCAAACACCCGACGCTTGGGACAACGCCTATTTCGATGGCCACTACTTTCACAACGGTGAACTGGAAGCCGCCGAAGGTTTCTGCACCGATGTTTTTTTCGATCAGGCAGATCGATTTATCGAATCCCATGCCAAAGAAGATCGACCCTTTTTCGCCTACATTTCGACCAACGCACCGCATGGACCCCTGCATTGTCCGGAGCATTATCTGGCGATGTATTCAAAGCAGCCGTCTCGCCTCGCAGCGTTCTACGGCATGATCACCAACATCGATGATCGCGTTGGATCAACGCGAGCGTTGCTGCAACGTTTGGGGATTAAAGATCAGACGATCTTTATCTTTACAACTGACAATGGAACTGCGACCGGCGCCCGCCTGTTCAATGCTGGTATGCGAGGTCAAAAAGGAAGCGAGTTTGATGGCGGACACCGCGTGCCATTCATGTTGCATTGGCCCAATGGCGGTATGGCGACGTCACATGCCGACGATACGCTATGTCACGCGGTGGATGTTGTCCCAACGCTGCTCGATCTCTGCGATGTCGCGCCGCCGAGTGATGTTGAATTTGATGGTGTCTCAATTAAGTCACTGTTGATGTTGGATCGTCAGGTTGAAATTGATGTCGACCGCATGTTGATCACCGATTCACAGCGTGTTCGAGACCCAGTGAAGTGGCGGAAATCCTCTGTCATGAGTGGCAAGTGGAGACTCATCAACGGCGAACAGCTCTACCACGTCGGCCACGACCCGGGTCAACAGAATGACATCGCTGAGCAAAACTCGGATCGTGTGGCGCGCATGCGAGCGTTTTATGAGTCGTGGTGGCAAGAACTCGAGCCCACGTTTTCGAAAACAACCGAGATTGTGTTAGGTCACCCGGAACATCAAAGCGTTTTGCTGACCGCTCATGATTGGATCCAAGACACCATGCCGCCGTGGAACCAAGCGCACATTCGCAAAGCCGAAACGGCAAAGCAACGTCGCACAGCTCCGCGTTCGCACGACGGCCACTGGGCGATCGTCGCACACCGGACTGGAAACTACCGGTTCACCCTGAGACGCTACCCCGCCGAATCCAACATGGCCATCAACGCGGAAATGCCGCCCGGCAAAAACGTTCCCGGCGCTGATGCTGCGTTTCGAACCACACCGGGACGCGCGATCGAAGCTTCGACGGCCGTGCTCCGAATTGATGGACGTGTGGTTGGGCAACGCGAGGTCACAGCTGACGCGACATCGATTGAGATGGACGCGGCGTTAACGCAAGGATCCCATGAGCTGTCACCCATTTTCAAATGCTCCGATGGTGATCTTGGGGTTTTCTACTGCACGGTTGAGTGGCTGCCCGAATCGACGATTCAGTGACGCCAGCTGTCGCGGAAACAACATCGATGACTGACGAGATACTGTTTTCTTTACAGAGGTAACCCATGGGATTTGATTCCCGCGTCGAAGCTCTCGGTCTGGAATTGCCGCCAGCGCCTAGGCCGGTTGGCGTTTATAAGCCCATCGTCCAAGTCGATCGTCTGGTTTATTTGTCAGGACACGGTCCGCTGAAATCAGACAAGACACTGATCACCGGGCGAGTTGGGCTCGATCTGGATGTTGAAGCCGGATACGCCGCCGCCCGCCAGACGGGACTCGGGTTGCTCGCAACGCTGCGGTCGCATCTGGGTTCACTCGATCAGGTGACACGTTTGATTAAGCTACTTGGACTGGTTCGCTGCACGGAGTCCTTTGACCAGCAACCCGCTGTGATCAACGGCTGCAGCGAATTGCTGCGTGATGTGTTCGGTGACGAAGCGGGCATTGCAGCCCGAAGTGCTCTGGGAACCAACGCATTACCCGGCGGCATCGCGGTTGAGATCGAAGCCATCTTCGAAGTCAACACGTGAAGCACGCCCGTTTTCTTCCGCTCACCTTTCAACCGGATCGTTCATCGTGAAGCTGCTATCTGTTTCCGGAATCGTGATCGCCCTAACGATCATTCCCGCTGTTCCATCTTCCGCCGTCGAATATCTCAATGGGATTGAGTGGGACGCTCCGCCAATCGTGACTCCAGGTCCAACCAACAGCGACCCGCCATCGGACGCAACCGTGCTGTTCGGCAAAGCTTCAGATATCGTCAACTGGAAAAATGGTGATCGTTGGACCACCGATGGAAAGATTTTGATCGCCGGCCAAGGGGCCATCACAAGCAAACAAGAGTTTGGCGATTGCCAAGTCCACGTGGAATGGTCTGCACCCGTACCAGCGGTCGGTGAGGGACAAGGACGAGGTAACAGCGGGATTTTTTTGATGGGCCGATACGAGATTCAGGTCCTCGATTCATTCCAAAACGAGACTTACTTCGACGGTCAAGCTGGCGCGATCTACAAGCAAACTCCGCCCGCCGCCAATGCGATGCGGCCCCCGGGCGAATGGAACACCTACGACATTTACTGGACTGGGCCGCGATTCGATGACGCCGGACAGCTGACGTCACCCGCGTTCATCACCGCGGTTCACAATGGTGTGTTGATTTTGAATCACTTCGAGTTGCAGGGGGACACACCCTACAATCGCCCGCCAGCCTATGAACCACACCCGCCGGTCGGCCCCATCAGCATTCAGGATCACAAGAATCCCGTTCGGTTCCGCAACATTTGGGTCCGCGAATTCAGCCCTGCAAAGGGCGAACAAGTTAAAGCGCCGTTCTTGCGTGATCGCAAGGGCAATGAAGTCCCAATCGAGGACTAGCTGAGACTGCGGTCGCGTACTTGAAAAGTCGGCGGTGTCTTCATCATCTACGGTGTCTTGAGCGCGGCCCAGCTGCCGGAAGCCGAAATAGCGCCACCTGCTGCTGAGCACATCAAATCGCTTTTCTTGATCGCAAACGTCTGGCGTCCGCACTCATCCGCAGCCGGGGTTAAGTCCAGCCAGACTGGCCAGCTCTCCCAGTCAGCCCAGATCCTTCGGGCGTGATCTGACCGCGTCACGAACCGAGTGATGGTCGAGTGCCTCAGATTTGGTACTCACCCACCAAATAGGTGGTATTTGTGAGAATCTGCGGGCCAACCCCCAGGTTTTTTACAAACTTTACTTGACTTAATTCATTTTCTCCCTAACTTATTGCGAACGAATCTCATTAGCGATGTTTGAAGAGGGTTTTGCTAACCCGTTGTTTGGTCTTTGGCCGACAGCGGTTGATCGAATTTTCAAACAGCTGTTCGCTGCGTGTCGTCTCGCGGCGGCTCCACGTCCTTTCGCAGAAGCCGGGTTATGCAGTCGAAGTGTGATGAGCCAAATGATGAGTGGCAGGAGCGAGCGTTCACGCTCCATGAGCAGGGGCGCGTGCTCGAGGCGGCGGACCTCATTGAAAAAGCCAGTTTGATCGCACCGATTTGCGATCAAGCCCGAATCGTATTGGCGTCGTGCTACGCCCAATTGCGACGCATCGATCTTGCCCGCGAGTTGTATCTCGAACTTGCGATGCAGCGGAAACTTCCGATCGATCTGATGCTGCAGGTCGCGGCCGGTTTGGAAGCAACCGACGCACCCGACTTGGCAATGAAAGTCTGCGAGTGGGTGATCGAAGAGCATCCTGAAAGTGCCCAGGCTTATTACGACATGGGGTTCTACAACGCTCGGTCGGGTCACCCGTTGTACATGACCGAAGCATTCACTCGCGAAGCCGTTCGCTTTGATCCGGGCAACTTGCACTTTCGAATTGGTTTGGTGTCGCTGCTGATCCAGATGCATCGCGAAGATGAGGCGATGGATGTGTTCGGCAGTGTTGATCCCGACCAAATCGAGCGGATCACCTGTGCTGGCTGCCTCGGTCGCATTGCGTCGGTGCTGCAGCGTTTGGGACGATCTGAGTTGGCCGCTCGCTGCGAGGCACAGCGAGACTCCATCCGAGAAGCCGATCCGAAACCCGTAAGGTGATTTGATGTCGTTGCTGCTCTTTCATGTCTTCATCATTATCGCGACGGCGGCGTTAATGCTTGGTTTTGGAACAACTTGGATGGTTTTCCATAGTCGAAAATCGGTATCGCTTCCTGAGCTGTCACCACGAGCCACAACGCCCACCGGCGTAAATCGCATGACGCCCGTTGAACCAGTGGATATCTGCATGCCGGGCCGCACACCGCGACCCGATCAGGTGCGTTCGCGCATCTCTTCGTCCGATCTCATTATTTCGAGCTAAGTGCATCATGAGTTGTCAGCAACATCTCACGTCCGCCGAATCGGAACTCGACGCGGGCCGCCCCCATCTGGCGATCAAGTTCGCCCAGTACGCGGTCACCGAAGAACCGGATCATCAGCCGGGTTGGGAATTGCTCGCCACGGCTGCGATGAAGGCTGAAGATTATCCAGTTGCAATTGATGCCTATGAGCATCTCTCGCTAACGACGCCCATTGATTCGGAATCTCGGATCTCTCTGGCGATTGCCTACGGCGGCATTGGTCGGCACTCATTGTCAAAAGATCTATTGATGGCAGTCGCCACGGGTGATCCGACCGCCGAACAGCTTCTCCGCATCGCAGCGGGGCTGGAGGCAATCGATGAACCTGAACTGGCGATGGAGGCATGCCGGCAGGCGGGTCGACGCATTCCCGAAGCGGCCGAAGTGCATTACCAACTCGCTTACTACGCGTCGAAATGCGGTCGACCAACCGCGTTATCTGAATCGTTGATGCGTCACGCGGTTCACTTGGAACCACAGAGTTTGCATTATCGAACGGGGCTGACGTCGCTTCTCATTCGTCTCAATCGCAACGCAGAGGCACGCCGAGTGATCGACCGAATGATCCCTGAGCGATTGAGCGAGATAACCTGTGCGTGTTGCGTTAAGCGATTCGCAAACCTCTTCTTCGATGCAGGCGACCTGGAACGAGCTCGTCTATGTGCCGAGCGATTTGCCGAGCTGTCGCCCGAAGCGTCTACTGCTGCCACCTGACACGATTAGCGGTTTCACTCACGACGGCAGTGGATCATCGGCCGCCTAGACAGGCTGGCTGACAACGTCGATGTTGCCCTGCTGTGATAGGTGACTTCAACGATGACGTGCAGCGCTACTTTGGGATGCCGACCCTATGAATCGGCACCGCAAAGGACGTTTGGCTCCGTCACCGACCGGTTCGCAACATCTGGGGAATGCTCGAACATTCCTGCTGGCTTTTTGGTCGGCGATGCATGAGGGCTCGGAACTGTGCCTTCGAATCGAAGACATTGATTCACCCCGTGTCAAATCGTGGGCCATGGATCAGGCCATCGAGGATTTGCGATGGTTGGGAATCAGCTGGTCCGGCGATCCGATCGTGCAAACCCAGCGGAACGATCGATATGGCCAGGTGCTCGATTCACTTCGGATTTCAAATCGGATTTACCCCTGCGTTTGCTCGCGTCGAGATATCGAACAAGCCGCTTCAGCACCTCACGAATCTGAGCCGCAACACGAGGGTCCGCGATATCCCGGTACCTGTGCCTCATGGCGGCATGGCGATGCGTTGCCCAAAGAACAGCCGTACTGCTGGCGATTTCGTGTCGACGATCAAGAGCTTCAATTCTCCGATCTGATCTCGGGCACGCACAGGCTCAATCCGGCACGAAGCCTGGGTGATTTTCCCGTCACACGCAAAGGCAGCCCCACATTGACTGATCGATCAAACAGCTCCGTTCATTGCTATCCACCGGCCGCCTATCAACTTGCGGTCGTCATTGACGACATGGACCAAGGCGTCACCGATGTGGTTCGTGGCGATGATCTGGTGATCAGCACCTTTCGCCAAATCCAATTGATCAACGTTCTGGGCGGTTCAATTCCGACCTATGCCCATGTGCCTCTGGTGTGTGGCCAAGATGGTCGGCGACTAGCCAAGCGTCACGGTGATACCAGATTGGCAAGCTATCGCGAACAAGGCGTTGCTCCCGAAACAGTCGTGCGATGGGCAGCGGGCGTCAGCGGATGGAACACGGCAAACTTATCCAAGCTGAGCTTGTCCGAACTGCACCTGCAGCTGATTGATACCTTCAGTTGGTCTTCACTGCCACGCGACAAAGTTGATCGTCTGCTGTGATGTAGAGCGTCGATTCATCCGAATCAAAGGTGCAATTGCTGACGCGGCCACCTGTGTGAATTCGGCCCAATCGCTCGCCGCTAGGCAACATAACGTAAACACCACCAGGCCCACTGGCGAACAACGCGCCACTGGAATGAATCGCCATCCCATCCGGCAAGCCAGGTGCTTCACTCATCAAATCACTTGCTTCAGCAATCTGGCGTCCCGGCCCAAGGGTTCCAGCAGCACTTAGTGGAAACGCCGTCCAATTGGGTTGATCGGGATTGCTCTGGGCGACGTAAAGAGTTTTTTGGTCGGGCGACAGACCGATACCGTTGGGTCGTTGGATTGACTTCGTCAGCAGCGTCAGTTGACCGTTGGCGGCCAGCCGATAAACGCCGCAAAAGTCCAATTCTCGCCGATGATCATCAAACCGATTAGGCAAACCGTAGGGTGGATCGGTGAAATAAAGGTTGCCCTCAGTGTCAAAGACCAAATCGTTGGGACTGTTCAAGCGTCGGCCCTCGAATCGATCTACCAAAGTCAGCTTGCCTCCCTGGCTGGTGAGTCTTGAGATACGGCGATCTCCATGCTCGCACAACGTAAGCCGCCCACTTGCATCCAATGTCAGTCCATTGCTCCCTGGCTCCTTGCCATAGAAAGCGACGCCAGTGTAGCCACTGGGCTTCATGAAGATGCTGACGGAACCAGCTGGATTATCGGTGCCCCCTGGCTGCCAGCGAAAAATGGTGTTGCGAGGGATATCGCTAAACAGCAACGAGTCGCCGACCCATACCGGCCCCTCGGTCCACGTGAAGCCAGACGCCAATACCTCGATCACGGCATCACTGGCAAGATAACGATTCAGACGCTCATCCTCACGAATAATGCGACCGACGGTGGTCGGCGATCCTGCCATAGCCGAAGCAGAAAAGCACAGCAATCCAACCAGCGGAAGAACAGCGACAACGCATCGCAGCATCATCAAATAACAAGAAAACATGAGGGCTTTCGATCACGGAGGCAAAAAAGATGGGGAATTCGAACTCAGGCTTCACAAGTTCATTTAAGCATCGCCCAATCCTATTTCCGGGTTGTCGCGAAATCAAAGCCGTCCAATTCTCTCGGCCCCATCAGGCTTAGCTGTCGCCTCGATTCATGGCGAGTTGCTGTGTCAATTGTGACTCGAACCGTCGAATCCAGTTTGCAGCGGGTACGTTGGGATCGCACTCAAGATGCATCGTTACAACCGGCGTGTTTCGGGGGACGTCTGTCCGATCAACCGGGATATCAGTGACCCACGCGCGCACACCGCTTGCCAACATGACCGGATGAACCGGCAATTGTGCCGGTATCACCGTAAGCGGACGCCGCGCGTAAAGCACACGTTTGATTCGCGTTGGACATTCACGCTGCGTCGAACGAATAGACGTGATGTGATTGATGTGAGCATATTGGTTTCCCCTGACGGGACATCCGCCGTTGATGGCATCCAGATGCCACCGCATCAAAGAATCGTCGGCAGACAGAATTTCACGACGTGTCAAATCCCATTCGACAATTTCACATGAGGCGCTCGGTCGGCTATTGATTTCCAAACACCAAAGTGCGCCGGAGCGACTCAGCACAAAGTCCAGATTCAACAGTCCTCGCAGGTCTAACACGTCGCCCAAGCTGGCAGCGAGCCTACTGATACAATTCCATTTCAAGTGAGGCAATCGACAGGTTCCGACTGAACCGGCGTAGACAAAGGGAAGACAATCGTCGGGATCTGTCCAATTCAATTTCTTGGTGATGCTGCGGCATGCTCCGATGACGGTCGTTCTTGATTGTTGGCGAAATGCCACGATTCCAAGAGGTCGACCGACGACACGTTGCTGGATCAGGTCGTGCTCATCAAAATCACGATTGATATCAAAATTGAGTTGTCGGACACCCAATCCGCCGCAGGAACCGGACCGCTTGCAAAGCCAGTTGCCGGTATGAGCGAGTTCTCGCAATTTGCTCATCGAAAGATCACCGGCAGGGATCGTTTCGGGCACCACAAGACCCGCAGCCTCAACAAGCGATTTCCACTGATGCCATGGCATCGCCGGTTTCAGAGAGCAAACACTGCCAGACACTTCAATCGCTGGAACTCGATGCCGCTGACCCCACTGACGCGCCACCTCAGCAGCCTGTTGAGATGACCCCCAGTGCCGCCATCCTACTGATAGGCTGCGAGTGTCTTGATCCCCAAAGGCATCACACGCCAAGACGGGCGTGCCCGATCGATGAAACGATTGCGCGGCCCAGCGAACCGACGCGCCAAACACGACGGCGTGAGGTCGATCCGCCGATGCATTTGCTGTCGTGACGTCGTTTTCGACGGATAACGGCACGCTGCCATTCCATTTCAAATTCGTGTCACGCGGGTCGCCGCCGCCGGGTTGCAACGGCCGTGGGAATCGCTACCGTTTCGCCCAAATGACCCACCCAAGACGAGCGTAACGCTGGCGGATTGTGCCTTTGCGAATGATCGTGATTTGGGGCACGGTTCACGCGATCCCACCGGTCACTTAACTGATTTTCTATCCAAAGCACTCTGTCATGCAATTCCACATTGGTGAAGCCCTGACCGGTGACGGCAACGAAGTCGCCCACATCGATTTGATGATCGGAAGTAAAGATGGCCCCGTGGGCACCGCATTTGCCAACGCGCTGGCAAACCAAAGTGAAGGTCACACGAATTTGCTGGCCGTGCTCGAGCCCAACGTCGCAGTCAAGCCCGCCACGGTGATGATTACCAAAGTGACCATCAAGGGCATGAAGCAGGCGGTGCAAATGTTTGGCCCCGCTCAAGCAGCGGTCGCGCAAGCGGTCGCCGACGCGGTCAACGATGGCATCATTCCCAAAGATCAAACGGAAGAATTGGTCTGCGTTTGTGGCGTCTTCATTCATCCCGCCGCTGAAGACGACGAAAAGATCTACAAGTACAATCACGAAGCCACGCTGGAAGCCATCAAGTCTGCCATGGGAGGTAAGCCCACCGCCGACGAAATGCTGGCCAAGAAAGACTCGGCGGCACACCCATTCAAGGGCTTTTGAGTCTGAGCAGATCATCATGCCGCGTCAAATTTTGATTCAGCTGGACGTTGACGATCAACCCAGCACATTTGATGCGGTGGTCGCCTTTGATAGCGGCGTGGACCATCTGTTGCGACATGGCGATGTCACTCCCGAAAATGTGACCGGATTAATCCATGGAGCGATGTTCACGCGTGGTGGCGATGACCTGAAATCGACGGCCGTCTTCATTGGCGGTAGCGATGTCGCCAGGGCAGAAGCCGTTCTTGATTCCGTCCAAGAGACGTTCTTCGGTCCGGTTCGCGTTTCGGTCATGCTGGACGCAAATGGATGCAACACAACGGCGGCCGCGGCGGTTGCCGCGGCGTCGCGACATGTCGAGTCGGCTGACAGTCGTGCTGTCGTCCTAGGCGGAACCGGTCCTGTCGGTCGCCGAGTCGCCCAAATGTTGGCAAGTCAACATGCTGACGTGATCTTAACCAGTCGCAAGCTCGAACGTGCCCACACGGCGTGTCAATCGATCGTCAGTCAACAGGATTCGGCGAAGGTCCGAGCGGCCGCGCCACAGGACTCAAGCGAGTTGGCGAACTTGATGCAAACCGCTCAAGTGATCATCGCTTGCGGTGCCGCTGGCGTGGAATTGGTCGATGCTGAAACGTTAGCCTCTCTTGAGGATTTGCTCGTCGCCATCGATCTCAACGCGGTGCCACCGTCGGGACTTGGCGGCATCGCGGTAACCGACAAGGCGAAGTCCATTGGCGATAACGGAGCCGTTGCGTATGGCGCAATCGGCGTTGGTGGCCTCAAGATGAAAACGCACAAAGCTGCGATCGCAAAGCTGTTTGAAACCAACGATGCAGTGCTTGATGCGGCTGAGATTTTCGCGATGGCCCAATCGATCGACGCAAATGGTTAGCCGCCTGCATCACGTTTGACGTAGTGCACGCGGTACACCGGGATACCCAGTTTGCGACTACGCCTTTCAAAGTGGGTGTGAAAGTCTAGGTCATGCTTGGCGGGCATCTGAGTTTCCGGCAGCGGCACACCCAACTCAGGAGCCAAATCCGCGATGGACTCAATCGTCAATTCAAAATAATCAAGCACATCGGTCCAAAAGTGCAAACGGCCACCCACACGCAGCGTGCGCGTGAACATTCGAATATTGGTCTCTGAAAGGACACGTCGTTTCCGGTGACGCTTTTTCCACCAAGGGTCCGGAAAGTAAACGTGAATGGCCTCTAGCGATCCATCGGCAATCGGTACTGCAGACGAGTTCTCCTTGGGTTGATTGGAGAACAGGCCAGTGGCATCCCCCGAGATCATCTTGGCATTGGAGCGACCGCGTTTCGCCAGTCGAGCGGCGGCATGCGTTGCGTATTTTCGAGCGATCTCGATACCCAGAAATGAATGTTCCGGCCGCAAATCCGAAGCAGTCTGAATGAACAACCCTTTACCACTACCAATTTCAATTTCTAATGGCCGATCGATGCCAAACATTGACTGACTGTTGATGACCGCGGGTATGTGATCGGCATCAACCAGGTAAGATGACAGATCGAGATCTGGATTTGGTTTTCGTAAGGCGGCTCGTGGCATAACCTCGACCCTAATGAAACCATTCGTTTTTAGGAAGCGTCTGTCGTGTGATCGGCTTGCGATCGCCGAGATCGACGGTGGTTTCCAACTTGACTTAGAGGAATCCGATTCGCATGCCAGCTTCCGAATCGAAACCTAATTTCGACGGTCTGTCGGTCGCGTCACTTGAAAGCCGGCGTGCAGCCGATATGGCACGGATGATTTCAAAGTACGGTGGCACACCGCATGTGAGCCCATCGATGCGCGAAGTGCCTCTAGAACCGAATCGACCGGCAATCGACTTCGCCTACCAAATCATCACCGGCGAAATTCCCATTGTGATTCTGATGACCGGAGTCGGGTTTCGCTACCTATTACGGGCCACCGAGAAACACGTTGATCAGCGCCGTTTGCTTGACGCGCTCAGCGACATCGTGACGATTTGTCGTGGTCCCAAACCAGCTGCCGCGATGCGCGAATTTGGCATCAAGCCGACACATCGTGTTGGTGAACCCAACACATGGCGCGATTTGTTGCAGTTGATCGATAACGGAATTCCCGTGGCCAACCAAGTCATTGGCATCCAGGAATACGGCATCCGGAATCGCTCTTTGATTGCGGGACTGGAAGCACGCGGAGCCATCCCCAAACCCGTTCGCGTTTATGGTTGGGAATACCCCGAAGACACGGGCCCACTCGAAGATAACACGAGAGCATTGGCCGACGGTCAGCGTGATATCTTGATGCTGACGTCAGCTCATCAGGTCGTCAATTTGCTGCGAATGGGTGAGCAACTCGGGTTGGCATCACAACTTCGAAAAGGCCTCTCACGAACCGTCATCGCATCGATTGGTCCCACCACCAGTGACATGCTCCGCGAAAGCGACTTGCATGTTGATATGGAGCCTAGCCATCCCAAAATGGGCCACTTGGTCACCGAAGCCTCCCGTCAGGCGAGTCGCTTATTAAAGGAACGACGAGCGATCGCAGACAGGCCAACGTCCGTTCATCAGCAGACACCGGATCACCATCCGAAATCCGATCGCGAGCAATACCCAGATCGCTCGTCAACGGCAAACGAACCGCAGCATCGCATGACACCGCGCCGGGTGGATGATCATCCATCGCAATCCAGCCTGTTTATGAAAGCGTGCCGAGGTGAACCGACCGAACAGACCCCGGTGTGGTTGATGCGACAGGCTGGTCGCTACATGTCAGAATATCGCGACGTTCGATCTCAGCACACTTTCTTAGAACTATGTGCGAATCCCGATCGTTGCAGCGAAGTCATGTGCACCGCGGTCGACAAATTGGACGTCGACGCTGCGATCATCTTCAGCGACTTACTGCCAATTCTAATTCCTTTGGGATTTGATCTTGAGTTCGTTAAAGGTGATGGGCCTGTCATTCATAATCCGGTTCAGAACGCCTCTGATGTCCGGCGGGTGCGTCCACTGGAAAATCCTGATGATCTTGGATTCGTTTACGAAACCGTGTCGAAGACTCGTTCGGACCTCCCGGATACGCTGCCACTGATTGGTTTTGCGGGGGCTCCGTTTACCTTGGCAAGTTATGCGATCGAGGGCGGCGGCAGTCGGCAATATGCCGCCACGAAAGCTCTCATGCGTGGCGAGCCTGACGCCTGGTCGGATTTGATGACCATCTTGACTGATGCCATCATCGTTTACCTCAATCGTCAAATCGAAGCGGGCGCGCAATGCGTGCAATTGTTTGACTCATGGGCGGGTTGCCTCTCACCGGCGGATTATCGAGTTTCTGTGCTGCCACACATGCAGCGCATCATCGATGGCATACATCCTGATGTTCCGCTTATTAATTTTGCCACCGGCAATCCGGAGTTGCTGCCATTGCTCCGCGGTGATGCTCACACAACCGCGGGTGCTCGCACGATCGTCGGAATCGATTGGCGCGTTGAGCTAGCCGAAGCATGGCAACGGCTTGGCCACGATATTTCGGTGCAGGGCAACATGGATCCCACAGTCTTGCTGACCAATCCGGATACGATTCATGCGAGCGTTCGTCGAATCTTACAATCCGTTCAGGGACGGCCAGGACACATTTTCAATCTGGGTCATGGCGTGTTGCCAACGACGCCCGTCGACAACGCAATCCAGTGCGTCGCGGCCGTCAAAGCGATTTCGGCTGAACTGAATGCGGATTCTGGTTCTTGACCTTATCCAGCCCATCCGAGAACCCAGCGAATCTTCAGCGGATCACGTGTCCGATTTGCCCGCTGCACTGCGACGACCTGACGATTTCCGTTTCCGAAGGTAATCCGAGGGTCACTGGGTGCGGTCACGCTGCCGATGCATTTCGCAATCACAGCGTCAGCCGAGGTTCGGTGCCAGACACATTGCAAAAGGCAGGCTCAGTCGCCGTGATCGTGGGCGGTGTCGACTTTGAAACGGCTCGATCGCTCACGCGATTGCACTCACTCGGGCGCATTGCCTTGTTTTGCGATTCGGATGCAACTCTAGCGGCACTCGACATCACCACACGCCGAGATGGCAACATCAGCTGCACGATGGCTGAAACGCGACAGCGTGCAACGACGGTCTGGACAGTCGGTCAAACCAACTTGTCCTGGCCCCGATTTGCCGAACGAGTCGATCTCAAAAGCATTCAATCTCGCGGAGGGCAGGTTTTCCATGACGACTCCGTCGGGATCGATACCCTGCCAGCTCGACTGGATCGTCTCAACGAAGGTGATTCCGTTCACATTTGGATCGGACCACAAGCCTTTCCGCGGGCCGAGGCTGATATTGTGGCTGCATTGTTGGGACGTTGGGTTCGAGAACAGAATCAACAACGGCGCGTGTTTTTGAACACTTTTCAATATGCCGTCACGCTGCAGTCACTCGCGCTGTGGCGAACCAATCAGCCGATTCCAGTCGTTGATTCGACCATCAATGATTTCGATCTACGTCTTGGTATCTCGATGAATGTTATGCCTTCGAAATCAATCACACTGAATGGCTTTGTGGGTCATCAGGATCCCGGACCCGATCAAGCTGATTGGTTTGCCGCAAGTCAAATCCCCGGATGGCATCATCGGTCACAAATCGTACGCGGTGATGGATCGGTCACCTTACCGCTGAAAACGGTATCACAGCCGCCACGATCACGGGATTCATTGCCGCGGATGAGTGAATGGCTGACGCAATGGTTCGATGCGTGACAAGCGATCGCATGCCGATCAGAACAGCGTTTCGGTTTCCGCCAAAACACGATCAAACGCCTGCAGCCGTTCTTCATCAGCCAAACTCTGCGTTACGCGACGGTCCGATAGCCCGACTGCCGCAGTTGATTGATTGGTTTGATTGTTCAAATCAGCCGCATTGAGAAAATTAATCACCAACAGTGCGTCGAGCGCTGAGATCCTAAGATCGCCGTTAACATCCGCTTGCGGGTCACCGTCCTGATAGGTGAATGTTGCAATATCGACGTCACCATTGAGTCGATTGAGCAGGTTGATGACTTGCAGCGCATCCAGTGCCGTCACATCATCATCACCGCCAATCATACCGCTGACATTTAATGGGTTATCGGTGTTTTGAAAGGGATTGTCATCATCAAACAACGTTAGTGACCGCGATGCATCGACAAAATCAGGGCCGCCGACCTCAATGCTGAGCATTGACGTCGCTTCACGAACAAGGTCTTGCACCGGAGTGATTAAAAAGCTCGCTGATGAATCATTTGCTTCAATCGTCACGTTCGGTGGCAAAATCAACTGATCGTCATCACCCGATATCACAACCGTAATGGGATCTTGAAGATCGGTATCAACTCGCTGCACGGTTGCAATGATGGAGTCATCGCCATCATTTTCGACCAAAATACTTCGGCTGAGATTCAGAGCCAATTCAACCGGAGGTGCTGGCTGCACATCGACGACAAATGTGACCACGTCATCACCTCCATCACCATCACTGACAGACGCGCTAACCGTGTATCGGCCAGCAGCAGTGTACCGATGGGTGAGATCGAATGACGCTAACGTTGGTTGCGTTGCATTGCCATTTCGAGTGATCGTCGCGGTGCCCGACTGAGGCGATGAACCATCACCAAAATCAACTTGAAACGAATAGGTTTCGTTAGCTCCGTCACCTAGCCGAAAACTTGGATCGCTGATCGTCCAGGTGAGTGCCGGCGTGGATTGTTTTGCCGTGACCGTCAGATTTTCCGGGGCTACTAGCATAGGATCGGCGTTAGTCACCGTTTGCGGAAGATCGATGATCAATTGTCCGGCCGTCGATCCGGTCAGAACCAGTTGAGCGTCGTAGCTGCCATCGTCGCCATAGACATGCGTGGCATTGACGGTGAGGTCGCGTCGTTCGACTTCCCAGCCGAGATCATCAAGCCCCGCCAGATCCAAGCTCGTAACGGGTTGACGTCGACCTCCCAGCAATTGCTCTTCCATCAGGGTGAAGTTACCCCGATCACCAACTAAGGGTGTCGCCCAATGACTGACCGCCACGACGGGGGCGTTGCCCGAACCACCCAATTCGCGATACGCCTGTCTCGATGCCGAACCCGTGAATGCGTTGCCCGAAACAAGTCGGTTCCATGATGGCGATAAACCAAAACCGAGTATGTGGAGCAACTCGTGCATGGCAACGGACACGAAGTCGGGTTGGTTGGCATCCAAACCATTGGTCGTCGTTCCAAAATGCCAGTCTCGATTCGATATGTCGAAGCTGATCGCTCCTCCCCAAGATGCGTAATCATTGGGGTTATCACCCGTCACGCCAGTCTGGTCTCGACTGCGAATGTCATCGGTAAAATCAACCCAAGCGTCCAGCTGCGCCTGGTTATCAAACGAACTCACCCCAGGAATGTTGAATCCACCCAAATTCGCACGCCCAAGGATGTTGCCACCCCAATCGCGACCACCCACAAACACAACAATCGTGTTGGCATCGACGCGGAGATTGCTCACGCTGGTGGAACGCTGCGTTGAAGGATGCGGAAACACCGCCGACCAATTTCGTTTTTGACCCGGATTGGGAATGATGGCTGAAAGCGAATCGTTGAGTGGTGCGAGAACCGTTCGACCAGCAAGCTCGAGTGCTTGCCGTGCCTGCGGGTTGTCAAAAAGTGAGGAATTATCCTGTGAGTAATCAAACTGAAATTTCAGGGGACCTGGCTCATTGGACAGGGTCGTATCGATCGCCGTCGTCGTGCCGTCGCCCCAGCGCACCTCGCCAGTGACGTTGCCAACTAACGATGACACATCTTCGGTGAGGTTGATGGTGGTGATCGCGCCTTCGGCGGCAAGCATCGTTCGATATTCGAGCCGCTCGATCATCGAGTGACCAAGACGGCGAACCAACCGTCGGCCCAACGATCGTCGCCGACATTGCGGCAGCAAACGTTTCATGATGACGATGAAAGTGCAGTTGAAGAGAAGACAAGTGGGGATGAGAACACTCGTGTGCCGCTAATAGACTAAAGGTATCCGGAGCGAGGCAAGTCGAATCGTCCGTTTTTGACCTGATCAATCACATCATTCCATCGGATTGAAGATGTCCAACCGCCATGGTTCTCAGCCGCCAGCCGCCTCACGGCTTCAAACGCATGCCGAGCAGATCTTCCAGGCGGCCATCGATTCGGTCTTGGGCGACCGCTTAATGCGTGATGTGGTCACTTGGTCCGACCGCGGTCTCCACATTGGCCCGCTGGAGTGGTCAACCGACCAGATTGACCGCTTGATCGTGGTGGGTGCCGGCAAAGCATCGGGTGCGATGGCGTCCGGTCTCGCGACCGCGATCGGTGATCGATTGCCGATGGTTGGCCACGTGAATGTGCCCAGCGGCCAAGTGGATTGGCCGGTCCCACCTACGATCCGGCTGCATGCGGCACGACCGGACGGTCTCAATGAGCCCACCCCCGCGGCAATTGCCGGGACCGACTCGATCGTGAGGTTGATCAGACAAGCGACGGATCGTGATCGCGTGATCGCGTTGATTTCCGGCGGGGGCAGTGCCTTGCTGTGCAAGCCCGCTGGCATGCTCACGCTCGATGATCAATTAGCCGTAATTCGTCACCTGAGCGGCGCCGGCGCCGATATCACCCAAATCAATGTCGTTCGGAAACATCTCTCCGACGTCAAAGGCGGTCGACTAGCCATGTCGCTTGCCAAGGGTCGCATGGCCGGTTTGATTCTGTCCGATGTGCTGGGAGATCCACTTGATTTGATCGCCTCTGGACCGACGGTGCCGGATCAATCCCAAGTTGCCGATGCCATCGAAATCCTCTCCCGTTTTGACCCGCAACGCCAACTTCCCAAAGCGATTTGGCAACACCTTGAGCATGAACTGAATTCAACCAGTGGCATCGCGTTTCCGCACGATCGTGTTGACACCCTCGTTGTGGGCAACAACGCCGTCGCAGTTGATGCAGCGGGCATCAAAGCCGAGTCACTCGGTTACAACCACATCATGCATTCGGCAAAGAAGGTCGAGGGATTGGCGGAAGACGTCGGTCGGCATTTTGCGGATATGGTCGTGGGCCTGCTGCGCGATCAAGCATCACATCGTCATGACGCATTGATCACCGGTGGTGAGCCTGTGGTCGAGTTGTGTGACTCAGCAAAACGTGGGGTTGGAGGACGCAATCAGCAACTCGTCTTGGCCGCCTATTTGCGACTGCTCGAGCATGATTTGACGATGACGGAATGGCAAAAAATCTGCCTGCTCTCAGGTGGCACCGATGGCGAAG
>JBCCJB010000013.1:0-22354 GCA_039028015.1 Planctomycetota bacterium | reverse complement strand
CCTGCGTCACGTTGTTGTTGACGGGACAACTTCCACGGTGCATGAATCATTTTGGCATTCACATGCTTGAGCTCGGGACACCAATGGCGGACATAGTCGCCATCAGGATCGTATTGTTCCGATTGCTTGATCACGTTGAAAAAACGAAACCCACGTGGATCATTCCCGACACCAGCGGAATAATTCCAATTGCCCCAATTGCTGGCGACGTCGTAATCGATCAAGCATGACTCAAACCATTCCGCGCCCATTCGCCAATCGATCCCAAGGTTCTTCGTCAGAAAACTAGCCACATTCTGGCGACCACGATTGGACATGTATCCGGTCGCGGCCAACTCACGCATGTTGGCATCGATCATCGGAAATCCGGTTTGGCCTTCCTGCCATGCTGAAAAGCGGGGCGGATCCGTTTTCCAGGGCAATGCGACGCCGCGCAAACCTTCGACGCGAAAAATCGATGCGACGTGTTTTCGCGCGATGAAGCGAAAATAGTCCCGCCAAAGCAATTCAAAAATCAACCAATACGTGGAGTCATTTTCGACACGCTCCATCTCATAGCGTTTCACCTCGGCGTAAATTGTCCGCGGCGATAAGCATCCATGCGCGAGCCAAGGCGAAAACTTGGACGAGTCGTCTGGATTGAGCATCCCATTGCGAGTTTCCTTATACACCCGCAGACGGTCCGCCTCCCACAGGTAAGTTCGCAAACGATCCAAACCGGCCGATTCACCACCGTGATAGGCTCGCATGGCCCGTGAGTCACTTGTCGCGCTGGCAACACCCAGCTGATCGATCGTTGGCACATCACCGCAGGGAATCGCGATCGACATGGACGGCAGCTTCGGCGAAGCCAACGGTTCGCGAACATCCCATCGTTTTTCGACCCGACGTCGAAATCGACTGAAGACATCAGGCGTTTGCGACACCGAAAACGGCAGGTCATCTGGGTGCAGCAACGTATGCGACCAGTGACAATGAATATCCACTTGGTTGTCACGACAAACGCTGTCCACACTGCGTTCGACAGATCGTTCTTCCGTGCCGACTTCGCGATGGTAATGCACCGCGGTGATTGGAAATTGATCAAGCATCTCCGCGATAACCGTTTCGGGTCGACCGCATCGCACAATCAGCTCACCACCGATGGCCCGCAACGCATCTCGAAGTTGCGTCACGCTCTCGATTAAAAACTGAGCCCGATGAGAGCCTGTTTTGGGAAAACCGAATGAGGTGGTTTCGAAATCGCGCGGATCAAAACAATACAACGCCACGACCTCGCCCGACTCTGCCGCCGCAACCAACGCCGGATGATCCGCTACGCGAAGATCATGTCGAAACCAAACCAACGTCGCGGTCATGAATCACCTATGTCACGAGTCCTTGAGTCACCGTCATAAACACGTCTTCGAGCGATGGATCGCGGTCGGCAAATGACCGCATGCGAACACCTTCGGAAATCAAATGATCCATTAACGCTGCCAGACCCTCATCGTCAGTTTCCAGCTCGGCAACCACCCGGTCCGGTCGAATCTCCAAATCCCGCAGCGCTGGATCGCTGCGTAAGATTCGAATCCCAGCGTCCTGGTTTGCCGTGAATGCGATTTCAACGATCCGGTTTCGCCGAAGTTGCCGATAGACGTGAGCGATCGATCCACTCATCAACAACTCGCCTCGCTCAATGATTCCGATTGATGTGCAGCAATCCGCCAACTCGGTCAGAATATGGCTGCTAATTAAGATCGTTTTCCCCATCTTGCGAAGTTCTTTTAAAAGCGCTTTGACCTCGACACGCGCTCGCGGATCCAAACCGCTGGCCGGTTCGTCCAAAATCAATACCGGCGGGTCATGCACGAGTGTTTTGGCCAAGCACAACCGTTGCTTCATTCCACGCGATAAACCGTTGACGTAGTCATCGCGTTTGTGGCTCAAGTCGAGCAGCTCAAGCACGTTGTCAATGATGCCACCGCGCGCTGATCGCGCGATTCCATAGGCAACGGCAAAGAAGTCCAAGAATTCCCAGACTTTCATCCCGTCATAAACACCAAAATTATCAGGCATGTAGCCAATGCTGCGGCGAACACCCATCGGATCGCCCATGACATCATGCCCCGCCACTTCTCCACGTCCGCGACTAGCCCGCAGCAACGTGGCCAAAAAACGAATGGTGGTGCTTTTGCCAGCACCATTTGGACCAATGAAACCAAACGTTTCACCCGCAGCGATTTCGAGGTTCAGATCTTTCACCGCGGTGAACTCACCGTAATCTTTACCAAAATGCTGCAGGGTAATCATGACGGATCGGATTCCGTTGGAGTTTCGTCAGCGGTCGAATCTTCGGGAAGCTTGGTTTGTCGGTTTCGAAAATCGCCAATCAAATTGGCATCAACCGCCACCGGCGGTATCAATGCGTGACGACCGTGCCAAAGAACAATCGTTTGCCCCTGAGATTGACGACACGGTGGTGTCACCGTCATGCCTTCGATCGCACCATCGATTCGTCCAATCAGTTGCATCTCACCCGAGCGAAAGCGATCTTCATCGACGAGGCGATTCATCAGACTGTCGATGCCCAGTGGCAAATCGCCGGCAAAGGGGCGGGGCGGCTGATCCAAAAACGTCAGCGATTCAGTTTCACCAACCGAAAGTGTCCCCAGAACGCACGTTCGCAGCCCCGCGTTAGACTTGCGAATTACGATGCAGTCCAGCAATTCATATCGAGTTTGATTCTGAACTTGCAGCTCGTCCGTGGACGTAACGATCAATTGGAGCGAACCACCCAGACCTGCTATCTGTTCGACATGCAAACCACCGGATGAGTTACTGCCCACCGACAGATTGCTCAGATGCACCGCATCGTCACCGCCCAGTGACAGCCAACTGGACCTTCCGCTGAGTAGTTGCCCATTTCGCGAACGCCCCGCCCGCGTTTGCCAAATGTCGACGATCGCATCATCGGTTTCAAAGCCGACGTCGTAATTACTGGCCAACGAGTTATAGATCTGAGACACGCGTGTGAGGTGCCCGCGAGGGTAACCGTCAAACGCTTCCAACAATGCGATTTCATTTCTCAAACGCACGAAACCGACATCGAGCTGGGCCGCCCGCGCGATGACGACGGCGCCGCCGATCGACAATGGCAACACGGCCAACCAAGCCCATTCCAACCGACCGATCATCCGAAAGATGACGTAATTCACTGGAATCAAGAGCATCAAATAAATCGCCAGACTACGTCCGATCAGCGACACCTTTGGGATGGTGACACCGATTTGTGATTGCAGTGTGTCGCGACAACGACCGACCCAGTCGCTTTCGGATTTCCAGCCACTGATTCCCGACACACCATCAACGATCACGGATGGATCTCGGTAACGATCGAACTGGTTGTTCGTCTTCGTTTCGACTTGACCGGAAAGTTTCGCATCACGCGAAAACACGCGCAGCCCCGTGTTGACGTCGGCGGGCACCACGGGCAATTCCCAATCAAGGTATCGATGACGAATCATCGAATCATTCATCCATCCACTTTCGAGCGACCATGGTCTGTCGACCAGCTTCCGCGCCGGCCGGCGCAAGATGCCGCCGTTGAAAAAGCTGTCATAAGATTTCCAGCCGGTAAGCCACGCTGACATCAAATCGATGCGACTCTGGACGACTCGTCCGCGTCCGCGACGCCCTTCAACAATCAATCCGCCGTCGCCGATGGAATTTGTATTGGGTAGGGCGTCCCCAGCGAGTGCGACTCGCGTCGAGCCATCAGCCAATTTTGCTTTGGTAATCGGACCTGACGAATCGGTTGCCACCGACATGGAATCAATCAGCGCCGCCGCATCCGCAATGGGCAACTCGACATTCCCATCGCCACGTATGAGCAAGTACTCCGCGAGAGCATCGTCGGCCAGTGCTTCAGCCGCCGCCGGTCCATTGACAATCATCGTGCCACCCAGGCGTACCCAGTCGGCGATGGCTTGGCGTTGATTAGGCGTTAAGGAACGCGTCGGTACATTGTCCCATAAAAGCACCGCGGTACTGGTCCAATCCAGAGCGGTTTCCGCAATCGGTACGACGCCTTCGGTTGGCGGTAGCACGATTAGATAGTTGTCGGGAACAACTGATTCCCGGAACTCCGTTTCATCCAGTGTGCCGGTCACCCAATCAGCCGTTTGCAGACGCGTGAATCGTTCGGGCCGATCGGTGAGGACAACAAAGAAAACCGCCTGAGGTGGCAGCGGCATGAAAAACGAAGGCGGCAAGACCACCTGCTCGGCCACACCTGACGGATCAAACCGACCACCGAAAGAGATATTCGACGACAAACCAATTCGTTGATCGGGGACAAGCAACCGCGTCGCTAAGGTCCGCGATTGTCCTTTCGGCAACACAACCGGCCGGCGCACGCCTTCGATGGCATCGGCAAATGCGTTCGATGTGATTTGCCCATCGGTGGCCAGCAGATCTTGTTGCTCCAACACCGTCGCTTGTTGAGCATCCTCCGTCGTGACAAATTCAGAATCGTCACGCGGTCCAACGACGCCAGTCTTCGTCTGCAAAATACCACGACGGTCATCACGGTTGCTTTGCAGCTGGACCGATGCGGATGTCCAATGACCGGGTTTGACAGCGCCATCGGGCATGCCACCGATTCCCGCATCACGCCTTGTCAGCGGAAATGCTTTGCCCGACACGACGCGAAAGGGCGGGGCGGTGAAAGTAGTCTCGTCACCGTCACTGCCACGACGGCAACCATCACAGCCCACAATCAAACAGAGACCCAACGTGATCCCGCCATAAAGCGTGATCGATCGTTGTTGGCCGCGCGGGTTTACCAACCCATCACCATGTTGGACTCAATCGCTCGACGAGCTTGCTCGACATCGCAGCCCGTTTCCATTCGATAGAGCCGAATCGCATTGACTTTGTCGCCCGCCGATCGATTCAAACAGTTTCGTGCCACTTGGCAAGGATCGAGCGAACGATCAGTCAATCCCAACGCGCCTTTGGAGATGACCCAGGTATCACGAGGACGCTTGGTCAGCCGCACCACTTCGTCTTCCGGGTAGGCCTCGTCAACAACCTCGCGTGCGGCGGCTTCATCTTCAGCCCAGGTGATGATGATGTGCGCACCCGTTTCGATTTCAAATAAAGGCATGATCAATCCGTCACGGTTTCGTTATGTTCCCCACAGTTTCGCACCGATGGCGGGCAACAACAATGCTCCCGGCACAATCGAAATCGCTGAACACCACAAAAATCGTCGCCAAGTCACACCGCCAATCGCGGCTGGAATAATCACAATATGAGCGCCGCCCCACGGAACTTGACGACCGAGAATCAGGAATAGCGGGTGAGCCACGGGAATTCGTCGAAGCCATGCGGGGGCACGCCGACGTTCCGCTTGCAACTCGTCATCTTTCGCGCGAGCCGTCGCCAGTGCGTGTGCCGATCGAACCAAATAAAACTCCAGGATGGCACCCAGCCACCAACCGATCCATGCCAGCAGCACTGCCGTCGCGTATCCAAAAACGCCGCCATAAGCGATCGCCAGAACATCCGAAGGGAACAGCGGCGTGGCTGCAATCAACGCATGAATTGGAATCGTGACCGTGATAGCCGCCAGGCCGTATTGATCGACCAATGCGGTCAGGTCATCACCACCAAATTGCAGCACACTCATGATCGCAATGACGAAACCAATGACGCTAGCGATCCGGACAGATCGTCTTGATAGAAAACGCCCCATCACGCCTGACCGCGGGAATTGGCCGACAACGTCGACTCGGCAGTCGATGTCGTGGTTTGATGCGTCGCCGATTCGGTGACATCATCCGCATCCGTTGTTGGCGAAGCGGTCTCCTCCACAACGGTTGGTTCCAAAGGCTCCGCGGACCGCTCGGCGACCAGTTCTTCGTTACGGTGCAATTGGAATTGATGGCATAGCGTGTGGATATCGCCTTCATGACCCAGCACCATCACTGTGTCACCCGCCTCAACTTTGGTCTCCACACTCGGGTTCACCATCATCGTTCCATCGCAACGACGCAAAGCAACGATCAGGAAACTGTTCTTGCCACGCACGGTAAGTTCCGCCAGCGTTCTTCCACACAATGATGATTGCGACTTAAACGTCAATTCATCCATGGCCAACCCAATCGATTCCAAGTCTTCGATTAAGCCGCTGGGGAGTTCATCATTGCGAAGCATCGCGGCCGCGGTTGGACGAAGGATCAGTTGACACAAACGATCCGCCCCGATCGCCGCGGTCAGCACAACATGATCGGCACCGACTTGACGCAGTTTTTGAACTGTACTGGGCTGCTCGCCTCGCGACAAAATCTTGAGCTCGCGATTCAGGCCCCGCGCCGTGATCGTGGTGAACAGACAGGTCGCGTCATCGGGAATCACCGCGACCAGCACTGAAGCGTATTCAATACCCGCAGCTCTCAGTAAATCCTCCTCGCTCGCGTTGCCACGCAGCACCATAAAACCATCTTCAGCCGCCTCGGCCAATTTGTCTTCATCCAGATCAATCACAAGGATATCGCGGCGGCCTCTTAACTTGCTTGCCAGACGTCGACCCATGCGACCATAGCCACAAATAATGATGTGGCCGCGAAGAGATTCGATGTTTCGGATCATGCGTCGCATTTCCAAGTTGTGACGAAGTTCGCCGTCAAGAACCAGTTGAGCCAAACCGCTGACGATCAACAACGTCGCGGCGTAACCAAACACAATGACGGCCATTGTGACGGACCGAAGCTCAGGTGATTCGACTGGCCGCACTTCGGCATAACCCACCGTGAAGATCGTGATGATGACCATGTAAATGCCATCACCCCACGTCCAGCCAAAATAGCGATACGCGGAAGCGCCGGCCGCACAAATTAACGCGAACGCGATCACCCCCGTCACCAGACGCACAATGGGCCCGGTGGCGGATTCACTTGCGGTGACCGGCACAGCGCGCCGCAAAGTGGCATTCTGCTCTCGCGGTTTTCTCGACAGGTTCCTCCAACGCGGCATCGCAACAGTTTACCTGGACAGCGCCACTATGGATTAGCCGCTCGGCATTAGCCGCGGTTTTCTCGGGCTAAACCGTGACGCGCGATAAAACGGCTAACTCGCGGCCACGCCACTTCGTCCCGACCGTTGCTAGACTAACGGCCAGCGGTCGTTTCGAAATTTCTTTCCGTTGCCCTCACTTCATGCTTGCTCATCCGCTGCTCCGGCGTGTGCTCTCATCGCTGGGACCCCTGATCGCCCTCCTGACCGTCATCGGTTTCTTTTCCATTACCGAAGCGATTACGGGAACCGAAGGCAATTTCACCTCGGTCTCCTCCGCCCGTCTGGTCGGCATCCAAAGCATCAAAATCGGTATCGCGGCACTAGGCATGACGCTGATCATCATTAGCGGAGGCATCGATCTGTCAGCGGGCACCGCCACGGCGCTCTGTGGTGTGATCGCCGCGTTCAGTCTCGATTCAGGATGGCCGATCTCCATCGCAGTGTGTTTCGCCGTCCTCGGCGGCGTTGCTTGCGGTGCGCTCAACGGCGTGCTGATTGCGGGTCTGCGGTTGGTGCCGTTCATCATCACGCTGGGTACGATGACAATCTTCCTGGGCCTGGGTAAAGCGATCTCCGATCAAGGCGGCACCATCACACCGCCCCGTGAGACGATTCCCGATGCCTTGCGAATGATGGTCACGCAATATCCCGATCCACTCTGGGTGGCATATCCGGTTTTGCCCAATTTTGGCTGGGGCGTTTGGCTGGTTTTGGTCTTGGCGATCCTAGTCGCCGTGCTGCTTCACAAGACCGTGTTTGGCCGACACCTCTTTGCCATCGGTAGCAGCGAAGCCACTGCAAGGCTGTGCGGTATTCGAGTCCCGGCCAACAAGATCGCCATTTACGCGTTGGCCGGCGGTTTGTTTGGGTTGGCTGGCTGCGTTGATATCGCACGCTTGGAAAAAGGCGATGCCACAGCGGGTTTGGGACTTGAGCTGGAAATCATCGCGGCGGTTGTGATTGGCGGCGGTTCGCTGTTGGGCGGCCGCGGCAGCGTTGTTGGCACACTCTGTGGCGTGCTCATCATGGGCGTGATTAATTTGGGCTGCACGGCCCTGGAACTGGAAAACCAAGTCGAGAACATCCTTTTGGGCGTCATCATCATTGTGGCGGTTTATGTCGATCGTCTACGCAGCCAGAAAGGATCCATGTGAATCGTCGTACCAATCCAGCGACGCGAAACGCGATGATCATGCGAATGATTGGGCTCGCGTTTTGGATGTTGTGCTCGATTGGCGTGGCAACCAGTGTGTATTACGCCGGCGACCCATCGAGCAACGAAAATGGTCTTGCGGTTGTCGCCGCGGCACTGCGGCCAAGCGGTCAAACGATTGAACTGGTGGATCCCACCGGCAACCTTCGCGTCGGTGACTCCGCCTTCATGCCAAACGCCGAAGAAGCGTCTGGATGGCAACAAATTGGCGATGTGATTGGCGTAAGCTTCGATGACAACCGCTCGCTCGTCAGGTTGCGAACCTATGGAATGGATCACAACCTGCTGCAAACTCATCGGACGAGCCCCGCGCAGCAACGTGACGAGTCGCTGGGAAATCATCCGAAACAGTCGACTGATCAACTGATCTGGCATGTCCATCGGTCGTCGGGACGCATTGACGATGTGCTCACAACGCTGATACCGGACGCAAAACGCGAACAGCTGATCGACCGTATCAGCGAAGGCTTGGCGCAACACGGGGATGCGATTTTTCAATCGATGATGCCCCTGATGATGTCCGGCGTATCTCAGAGTCTGCCATTGATTGAAGCTGAATTGCGTCAATCATGGCAACGCCATGAACCGGAAATCAGAGCACTGTTGACTCGGTATCAAAGCGACATCATTGAAGAACGACTTGTACCGTTGGCGCGCAAAGAAATCCTACCGGTGCTCGAAACTCATGCCGCCGAGCCGGCGGAAACGATTGGTCGCGAAATTTGGGATCGTGCCTCTTTGTGGCGGTTTGGCTGGCGGGCAATGTACGACAAATCGCCGCTTCCCAAACGTGACATGTTGCAAGAGGAGTGGCAACGATTCGTGGACGCTGAAGTTGTCCCCATCATCGAATCGCATGTCGACGACATTGTCGTTGCCATCCAGCGAACCATGGTTGATCTAGCGGGCAACGATCGCTTGCGTGACGAAATTGGGCAGGTGATCTCCGAAATCGCTTCGGACCCGGAGGCTCAAAGACTGCTTCGCGTGATCGTTTCCGAAGCGATCGTTGAAAACAGACCGTTGCGAAATGTGTGGGCAACGACGTGGACATCGCCGGCAGCGGAACAGGCACTGGAATCGGCTGGTCGCCGGATCGAACCGTTACTGCGAAGTTTGGCGGACGAGGTGATTGGCACTCGCGAGTCAGGTATCGAACCCGGTTTCGCACGCGTGCTGCGGAATCAGATCTTGGGCAAGGATCGAACTTGGATCACGCTATCGATTGAGCCGCAATCCAATGCCACCGTGATGATGAACGATCGCGATACCGGCAACGGCCCCAGCGGTGATCTCGCGATCCCAGTGCTGAAAGTCGCCGACGAGTTTGCCGTCTTTCCCATTGTCCATCTAGCAACCGAGTAACGGCCATGGATGCGGATGCTTTCTGGCGAGTACTGCTGTTGCAGGATTACAACACGCGGGTCGTTGTCGCTGGAACGTCGATGCTTGGATTCGCATCTGGATTGGTCGGATGCTTCACGTTATTGCGGCGACGCGCGTTGGTGGGCGATGCGTTAGCGCACGCGACATTGCCGGGAATCGCACTCGCGTTTTTGATCGTGTCATCACTGGGTGGCAACGGTAAGTCACTTCCCAACTTGCTGATCGGTGCGGCTGTTTCGGGATTGTTGGGCATTGTGGGCGTGCTCGTCATCCGACGTGGTTCGAGACTCAAAGAAGATGCAGCACTCGGAATTATCTTGAGTGTCTTTTTTGGTGCCGGGATCGCATTGCTCGGGATCGTGCAACAAACGCAAACCGGTCACGCCGCCGGACTCGAATCATTCATTTACGGTAAGACCGCCACGATGGTGGCTGGAGACGCTTGGTTGATTGCGATCACATCATCTGTGTGTATTGCGATCTGTCTGGGATTCTTCAAGGAGCTGAAGATGCTTTGCTTTGACGAAGCATTCACGGGCTCGCGAGGCTACCGGATCGTACCTTTGGACGCCGCGTTGATGGCGGTCGTGGTCAGCGTCACGATCATTGGCTTGCAAGCGGTCGGTCTGGTGCTGGTCATTGCGTTGTTGGTCATTCCCGCCGCTGCGGCACGGTTCTGGACCGATCGCCTGATCACGATGATGGCGTTGGCATCAATGTTGGGAATGTTCGGTTGTTTTGTCGGTGCCGTGCTGAGCGCGATGGCACCGCGATTGCCTTCGGGCGCGATGATCGTGCTAACCACCAGCAGTGCGTTCGCAATCAGCTTCTTAGTGGGTCGTCGCCGCGGTGTCCTGGTCCGCTGGTGGCGTCGGCGGCGACTGAATCGATCGATTGACCGCCAACATTTGCTTCGTGAACTTTACCAACAACTCGAATCACCGAATCAACCCATCGCCGTTTCCATTGACTCGCTCCTTCAAGCCCGCTCGTGGCCGCGGCGACGGCTCCAGCAAATTCTGCAATCGGCGACATCCGATGGACTCGTCAGCACCGACATTGGCGGTCGTCAATTTGCATTGACCCATGATGGAACGCGTGAAGCACGTCGGTTGACACGAAATCATCGTCTCTGGGAGCTCTATTTGATTCACCACGCCGATGTCGCTCCGCAACGCGTCGATCGTGACGCCGATGCGATCGAGCATGTGCTCGAACCTGAGACCGTGGCTGAGTTAGAAGTCTTGCTCAACGACGACTTGGGACGATCTCGGATGCCCGGCGATCCACATGCCGCCGGTTAAATTGTTGGCCGCTTCGCCATTGATGCTCACCGCGAAAGCGAGCCGAATCTGATCGATCGAAGATCAACGGTTGATTTCCAGTCAGGCCGGTCGTCGCGGCAAGGAGTCAATGAGACGATTGATCCGCCGTCGAGCTGTCGCGTTGAACTGCCAATCTCAACCGGACCAAACGTGTCCAGCGATGGTGCGATACTGGATATGTGCCGGCGAGGCTGAAACAATCTCACGTTGAGACACACTCTCAGATTGAATTTTTCTCGGAAAAATCTGCAAAAAAGCGAGAGGGGTCTGTTTCGGCCGAGACGGTCACAAATGTGAGAAAAACCCAAAGAAAGACTGAACTCAGCCAAAGCTGATACGTCTTATTCGCTACGAGCAGTCAAATAGGACCATTTTGGACCACCATTTGCACCATCCGGAAATCCACATGGCAGACTGCAACCCTGAGTCAGCTTCAATTTGACATTGCCCGAATAATTCATCTGATCCAATCACAGGGAAGGAAACACTCATGTTGGTACTAAGTCGTAAGGAAGGCGAAAAGCTGGTGATCGGCGACAATGTTGTGATCACCGTCAATCGAATCTCAGGAAACCGAGTGGCCATCGGAATCGATGCACCGCGGGAAGTTTCCATCGTTCGCGGCGAGCTTGACGTCCGGCAGCGTGAGCCGTCGGTCGACACACGCCAAAGTCGACGAGATTTTCGCCAGGATGGCAGCCGTCCCAAGGCTGCATCCATGCTCGAAAATGACATTTCCGTCGCGGGGACACCGGAACGATAGTTCACTCGTGCGAGTGGCCACGCTGGCTGAGTGGCCATTCGCCGATACGTTCTCGTCCCACACGTAGCATCTGATGGGCGAATGCCGATTCAGCAACGCTGTGGCGGTGTTGGATTTAAATCGTGGTCTCGCGGCGTCGCATTGCTTCGGTAACCTCGTCAAGCAACGTCAGTCGGCCACCGTACGTTTTTTGCAAATTCTCATCGGTGAACACCGATGACGTTTCGCCCGCAGCGACCACCCGCATGTTGAGCAACACAACATGGTCGAAATAGTCGGGCACGGATTGAAGGTCATGATGGATCACCACCGCCGTCTTGCCCTCGGCTCGCATCTGCCGTAGCAGACCGATGATTGCCGCTTCCGTGGACGCATCCACGGCCGCCAATGGTTCGTCCATCAAATACAAGTCGGCGTCCTGAACCAGTGCCCGAGCCAAGAATGTTCGTTGTTGCTGGCCACCGGAAAGTTGGCTGATCTGACGATCAGCCAGATCCGCAATTCCAACTTGAGCGAGTGCCTCGCGAGCGCGATCACGGTGCGCCTTGCGAACCGGTCGCAACCAACCGATCTCGCGATATAGCCCCATCGTGACAACATCCAGAGCATCAATGGGAAAGTCCCAATCGACGCTTTCACGTTGCGGCACATAACCCACGCGGTGCCGTGCGTCGGCATACGACTGACCAAAAACTTCCACACGGCCGCTTGCCCGCGGGATGAGATCCATCACGGCTTTGAGCAATGTGCTTTTGCCGGCGCCGTTGGGGCCCACCACACCAACCAACTTGCCCTGCGGAATCTCAAACGCCACATCCCAAATCACAGGCTTGCGGTCGTAGGCCACCGTCAGATCATCGACGCTTAGCACGTGCATGAGGACTTACTTGGCCATCATTTCTAACTGGTTGACCAACGTTCCTTCAAAGTGAACGTGTCCGGTGTGGATATCGTAGATGCCACCCACGATGGCGAGCTGGCGGTCTTTCATCAACGACTTGAGAATCTCACTGCGTCGCGGAATTTGATCGACCACGTATTGCACGTTTCGACGTGCGACCTCATCGACGAAATGGCTGTCATCGCCATCACCGGCGACGCCGCTTTCTTGCACTTCGGTCACAACCGGGCGAATCTTTTCAATTAACCCCGTCACATGCCCAAGTTCCACTTGCTTGCAAGCCGCAGTCACAGCACCGCACTTCGTGTGCCCCAACACCACAATCAAGCGAACGCCGGCAACCGCGGCGGCATATTCAAGACTGCCCAGAACATCGTCATTGATCACGTTACCCGCGACGCGGACCGAAAAAACGTCGCCGATACCGACATCAAAGACCAACTCAGCGGGCACGCGACTATCGATGCAACCAACCAAAGCGGCCATGGGATGTTGTCCCAACGACGTCTGATCGCGTTGATGCGACCAGTCGCGTTCGATCATTTTCCCTGTTCGAAATCGCTCATTGCCTTCGCACAACAACTTCAATGTGCCCGCGGGTGTCAACTGTTGTTGTCGTGATTGAGTGACCACATCGGTGTAGCGTTTTTGATTGGGCAAGAAAAACGCATCGCCAAATCCAACCAAGCTGACCTCCACATCACGTGCTGACTTGGCATCACGATGAAAGTCGCGGATCATCTCAATGATGTCGGGGTCGATGTATTCCGTTGCCGATGCATCGAGCACAACGTGACCGCTTTCGGGCACGCGATCGAGCGTTTGCCGAATTCGCGATCGATTCCAAAATGTGAGGTACTGTCCAAACTTGAGTCGCGTGACGTTGCCCGCGATGGGATTCATTTGCGTCGAAAGAAACGGTGCTCGTTCCATGGAATGAAGCACGAACAACACGCCAACGGTCAGCCCAAACAGAATCCCGATCAAGAGATCCGTCATGACAATGGCGAGCACGGTCAGGACAAAGGGAACAAATTGACGCCAGCCCAAGACGAATTGCTGCCGGAAAATCGTCGGATTGGCCAATTTGTATCCGGTGTGGAGCAAGATCGCCGCCAACGCCGCGAGCGGAATGCGTTCCAACAATCCTGGAATGGCAAAAACCGTGATCGCTAACCAGACACCATGAGCGATCGCGGATGCCTTCGTTTTAGCTCCTGAGTAAACGTTGGCACTGCTTCGCACGATGACGCTGGTAACGGGAAGCCCGCCAACCAATCCCGCACAGATGTTACCAGCACCTTGGGCGAGCAATTCTCGGTTGGGAGGGCTAATCCGATTCTCAGTATCAAGCCGATCCACCGCCTCCAAATTGAGCAACGATTCCAAAGACGCGACGACGGCGATGGTGAACGCCGCGACATAAACCTTCGGCCGCATCCACGCGTTCCAGTCAGGTGTGGTGAAGATCTCGGTGAACGGCAAACCATCGTTGGTAATCAGCTCCACGCGATGCGATTGGCCGATCATTGCATTTGGATAGACGACTCCAACCAGTTCATTGATCACAATGCCGAGTATGACGGCCCCCAGCGCCGCCGGAACCGGCGTCTTTGCCAGCACTGTTTTCGGCCACGTAATGAGTAAGGCTAGTCCCGAGATGCTGACAATGGTTGCGGTCGCGCTGAAGGCTTCAAACATGTGACCCAACTCGGTGAACGTGTTGTAGCCATCGGTCTGAAAGAAACTGAAATCACCTTCCGCGTCCGCGTCATAACCAATCGCATGTGGAATCTGCTTGAGGATCAGAATCAAGCCGATGGCGGTAAGCAGCCCTCGGATCACACTGGAAGGGAAGTAATACGCGATCACGCCGGCGCGCAGGACACCCAACAACAATTGAACAATGCCCGCAAAGACAACCGCCAACAAAAACGTGTCGAATGAACCGAGCTTTTCGGATTGATCGAGCACGATGGCGACCAAACCCGCCGCCGGACCACTGACGCTGACATGAGATCCGCTGAGCGAACCGACAATCACACCGCCAACAATGCCGGCGATCACACCTGACATCAGTGGCGCCCCGGATGCCAGGGCGATCCCGAGACACAGCGGTAACGCGACAAGGAAAACCGCGATCGAAGCAGGCAAGTCGTCGCGAATTTTCATGTCGCCGAGGTTCTAGCGAAAGTCGAGTGAGACAAGACGAAGTGGAATAGTGATGATCGTGTGCGGCGATGGATTATCAGACAACCCACCTAACAAGCACGCCATCGAAAAACACCTGGGTCAACTATCAAGGATGAATCAGGCATCGGCCAATGATCACAGGCAATGATCAATCGTGCTATTTCAATATCCAAGGTGGCATTCTCACGGCTTCGGGTTTGCCTGATGAATCGGTTTGCTCAATTCAATCGTCATGACTCCCTGCATGCCAGGGCGAATGTTGCCACCTGGATTGGGCACATCAGCCCAAACAGATATTTCTCCGCTGATGGGATTCAATTCATCTGAAACAAATGAGATGACACCGGAGAGCGTTTGACCGTCGAGCGATGAACCGTCTGGGGGTTGCCACGTGAAGGTCACTGGCCTGCCCAACAACGATCCATCAACGGTGAGTCCATCAACGAATCCGGTCACGCGAATCGGGTCAAGCGAAATCACTCGCACCACGGGCGTTCCTGCGGCAACCCATTGACCGACATCGACCAAGCGATCGGCCACCTTCCCCGTGATGGGACATTCCAATTGATGCTCAGCCAGTTTTGCTTCAAGTCGATTGACCGTCTCGATCTTCTCCTTTGCGATGGCAATTGCGACCCGCTGTTCATGATCGGCTTTCTCGAGCGACAGCGTTGCCTGGTCGACAACCAACTTGAGACGGTCCAGCTCAGTCGATGTGACACTGCCTTCAAATGCCTGATTAGCCAGACGCGATAATTCGTACTCGCGTTTGCGGACATCGAGCATGCGCATGGCCCCACGTGCGGTGACGTCCGTTTCAGCCTGCATTTGTGCCGCGGTGGCTGCCGCCCGCGCCGCCGCCAATTCCGCACGCAACGATGTGGCACGAATCTGCAAGACCAGGTCACCTCTTTGCACGCGGTCACCAAAATCCAGCGGAAGCCTGTCGACGATCCCGGCGACCGGTGCTGCGAGCGTGACGTTTTCAATCAAGACTGCCTGGGCGTCGAAAATGCTGAGGACCGATCGTGAATCGTTTCGTCGAGCCTCATCACCGACTTCAGCATTGTCCCCTTGCTGGGCAAAACCGGCCGATGTGATCAGAATACCAATCGTGCATAAAACGTATCGGATGAACGCCAGGTTTAATGCTAGTACCGGCGATGCCGAGATTCTGCCGGGTTGTGGTGCGTTTGTGATATTTCGAAAGACCATGAAATCGTCGCGGCAGATAAACAAAACTCTTAAATCGCCATGAACAAGTCGGATGAACCGGGGACAAAACTCGCCCGCTTAATCGGGGCCCACAACATCGCGCCCGCCCAAACACAACTGCATCGCGGCAATTCGCTTCACGGCTACGTAGTGTAATTGCATTTCTTGAAACTGAGCATTGCTGATGGCAACGATTCAACAAGTCAAACTCTTTAAGGGCGTCGATTCCGAATTGCCAGAGCTGGAACGGCAGATCAATCGGTGGATCCGCAAAAGCGGAGCCCGTGTGCTTTCGATATCAGGCAACATTGCAGCACAATCACCCAGCCAAAGCGGCATGGTCAGTTCCTTTGCGGCCAGCGACGTGATGATGATTGTGCATGTCGAGGTCGATCAACCCAGCGAGTGAATTCAATCCACTAAGTGAACCTCGATCAAATCAATCATCACAAACTGACATGACTGATATGACTCTGGACCCACCCGGGTCGATTTTGATTGTTGGCACCACCGCAGTCGGATTGGAAGCTGCATTGTACGGGCGATATCTCGGCTACGACGTTCATGTTGTTGCGGGTGCCGACCGATGGCGTCGACGCGAAGATGTGATTGACGACGTGCTCGCGCGGATCGGACCTCGCTTTGAAGGTGACTGGTTTGATCAGCGTTGGCTCAAAGGTCGCGACCTGGCAACGGTGATTGACGAGGCGATGCCGATGATGCCGGACCAGTGCCTTTCACCGTTGGCACGTGCCGCCGTGCAAACTCAGTCTGGCGATAGCATCCCAGCATCACTGCCCATCACGATGCGAGAATGGATTGAAGACGCGCTGCTTCCATTGACGCAAACCGATTTGTTGCGCGATCGTGTCGATACCCATGGGATGATCGAAGCGATCCGTTTGCTTGCCATCGATGACCTTGAAGATGCCGACGAGCGTTTAGTCGACGAGGTCCACGCGATCCAAGAATCGATCCCGCCCGATTTTGAAATCGATCTCGTGCGTCGTGGAATTGAGGATTCCGATGAATCAAGACCGCTGCTTGAAACACATCGTTACGAATGTGTGATCGTTGCCGACATGCCATCTGACGCCATCGTCCCTCCAGTTGAATCACCGGACTACTGGTTCATGATTGAAACCATGGACACCAATGATGCTGAAACCATGCTGCGTGATAGCCAACGACAAATCACACGAATCTTTGCGACGCTGGCCGGTCGATCCGAGCTGGATCTCTATCGACCGCTCCGCGCGTAAGAGCCGCGCAGGCGATCAACCATCGACAGCGATCACGCAGGTCCGAAACGGCAGATCGCATGCATGTCTCGCCGAGCAGCTTTATCGGTCGAACAAAATGAAGTGATGAGTTAACTTGATCGTTGGCACTTTGATTTCACACTGGTGGAAAACTGTTTTGGTTAGTCATTGCTCGGGGCATCATCCCATGACTGTTCGCAATCGCGTGTTTACAAAGCCCGCCATTGCCCTGTTGATGCTGACGTGTTTGGGGTGTCCGTGGAGCTGGGTGACGGATTCGACTTGCCATCATGCGACGGCACAGGGAATCTTTCGTCCGCGGATGGAATCGCCCACGGCGACGATGCTGCCGAGTCCACGACAGCTGCGGCGTCAAATCCTAGATGCTCAAGAGGCCATCTTGGATGATCGGATCAACGAAGGCGCCGCCAGCCTGGGCAGTCTGCTGCGACGCGTGAGTGCATCAGGATCAACGATCGATCCGGAACTCGTTCAAGACTATTTCATCGTCGATCCGGCATCGCAATTGATCGCCAACGCCAATGCGATCGTCGCGGAAGCAAATCCCGGACTAATGCAGCAAATGCCAACACGTTGGCCAATGCGGTTTGTTCAGCCAACCAGCCTGATTCGCCTGATTCGTGACGTCATTGGGAGTTTGCCACAGAAAGGGCTGGACGTGATCGAATTGCAATTCGGTCCACTTGCTCGCAAACGACTGGACGATGCGTTTGAAGATCGTGATTGGATCGCCGTCGCGGATGTGCGACGCGAGTTCTTCCACACGTTGGCGGGTTATGACGCGTCATTGCTGCTCGCGACCCAACAATGGCAACGGGGCAACCCTCTGGCCACAAAGATGTTGCTCGACGATTTGGTCGGTGTGCCTCATGCCATCGAGCATTGTGGACCAGGGCTGATTGATCTGCATCAGCGAGCCAACCAACTAGCCGAACTTGCCTTGTTACCACGTACGTTGCCCGAAGGCATTAACGCGGCAGAAGACGTCGCCGAACAGCTTCGTCATCGGCCAATCGCGCGTGACTTTCCGATGATTGGTGGCGACGCGACACGAAATGGTTTGGCCGATGGGCAACTGCCGTTAAGTCATCCCAGATGGATGCTCGAAACCTCCGGCAGTCCACGGCAGGAACGGATGATCGAAGCTCGAACCGATGCCATGCAAAATGCGGGCAATCTGGTCCCGCCTTCGTGGATGCCTCTTCGCGTGGGCGACCAATTGTTGATGCGGACAACGCAACGACTTTTGGGCGTCGACTTTGTGACTGGAAAGCGGGTTTGGCAGTACCCTTGGTTTTCGCCACCCGAACCATCGCCACTGCAACAAGAGACGGCGGCGAGAATCCCCACCGACCCAGCTGATTTGCTCGCTCAGCGAGTATGGAACGATGTGCCCTTTGGCCAGTTATCCAGCGATGGGCAAAACGTCTACATGATCGACGATTTGGGGCCTGTTGAGATTTTGAGGTATGGCCCATTCGGCCCACGCGGCAACTTGGACGAGACCGCCGGGACCAACACGCTGGTTGCGTTGGACTTAGCGACCGAAGGCAAGTTGCGTTGGCGGCTGGGACAATCAGAGACGGTGCCATCCGCGTTCAGCGATACGTTTTTTCTCGGTCCACCGCTGCCTTATGAAGGTCGACTCTACGTGCTAGCCGAAATCGCTGGCTCGATCACGTTACTTTGCTTGGATCCGCGAGATGGATCGGAACTATGGCGACAACTGTTGATCAGTGTTGAGGCGGGGAACATTGCCACGGACCCCATTCGTCGTGTTGCTGGTGCGATGCCCACGCTTCACCAAGGTGTTCTGATTTGTCCAACCGGTGCCGGCGCGACCGTTGCCATGGACTTGAGTGATCGCACCCTGCGATGGATCCATGAACACCCTCGCAATGATCAGTTTGTTCAAAGCATCTTCCAGTCCAATGCTGAACTATCGATGTCGGAACTGTCGCAGCGTTGGAACGATTCGCTTGCGATAGCTTCAGGACGTCACGTCGTGTTGACGCCGATCGAATCAGATCGCTGCATTGTGCTTGATTTGCTGTCCGGCCGAAAACGCTTTGAGCCCGAAGTTCGATTGCATGAGTTTTACGTCGCCGGCATTCGTGATGACGTTTTTATCGTCGTCGGCCCGCGTCGTGTGCAAGCACGATCGCTACGCAATGGCAACGCGGTATGGATCACATCGGATGATCTGCTTTCGCGAGGCGCGACAATTGCTGGTCGCGGTGTCTTTGGCGCGGATCGATTCTTGATTCCAACGAGCACCGATGAACTGATTGAGATCTCACTGCAAGACGGGCAAGTCCTCAATCGGCGGCAGGTGCGTTTCCCGCTTGGCAACCTGGTTGCCGTTGGTGGCGAATTGATTTCACAAAACAGCACGACCCTATCGGTCGCCTACGGTGAAGCCGCGTTGCGGCCACGGGTCGATGAAATACTGAAGCGAGACCCCGATGATTTCACGGCACTGGTCCGCAAAGCGGAATTATTGATCGAAGATGACCGGCGTCGTGAAGCGTTATCGCTGCTGGATCGCGCACGACAGCTACAACCGGATAACGATGAGGTGTTGATGCTTTCGGTCACGGCAATGCTAGGCACGCTGCGGGCTGATCCGATGAGTGATGACGTTGATTTGGCAACGCTTGAATCGTTGATTGATCGCCCCGAGCAGCAGGCCGAGTTGATGGTTCTGCGTATCGAAGGGCTTTTGGCAGCCATTGAAAATGACCCCGATGATGACGATGCGGATCAACGCCAAACCGCAATGCGGTTGCTGCGAGACTTTTCGTCTTTATTGCTTCGCGAACCTTCGCTTCGTGATGCTCAAAATATTGTCCTTCCCAAACTGGACCGAGATTTGGAACTTGGCAATTGGATTTCCGCCCGGGTCGCGGACGTTTGCCGCGATGCTGATGCAACAACTCGTGCGAAGCTTTCCAGCGTCATCAGTGAGCACCTAAAAGAGTTGACCTATCGCGAGACGGGATGGATGCAGCAAGCCGTGCGGCATTTTGCGCCGCTCAAGGAAGCGGATTCGCTTCGTGCTGCGTTGTCGGAACGACATTTGTCGCTGGATGACCCACTTGCGGCTGAACGTATCGCGTTAGGCGAAGGACTTGCGACTGATGAGATGATTAAGACGCTACCGCTCGAGTTGCTGACGTCACTCGGCGAGGTGTATCAAAGCGTTCGTTGGGCGGCGGATGTTCAAGCGATTGAAAACGAGCGACTCAAGCGGCTCGATTCGATGGACAGCAACGACGCATTGGCTGAAACTGATTCATTCGATGTGGAGAAAGATACCGATACGGTGAATCGAAATCGGCAACTTGAGAATGAGCTCCGAGACTTAGGCTTGATCACCGCGTCGCAGTGGCGTGATCCCAACGCTTGGCCATCGGATGTGACGCTGCAGTGGCAATCATCACGATCACCCGCGCGTGCACGTCCTTTTACCGATCGCCGTTATGACAATGTGCAGACCACGTTGGGACGATCACTGCTTGGCTGGCAAGTTATGCGGGATTCTTCGGGCCCCCTCACGCTGATTAACCCCCACGGCATTGGCAAAATGATTGGGATTCGAGGTTGGTCCCAACGTAGTGGAACGCATCGTGAAATCATCGTTAGCGGTGGTGTCATGATTGTGATGACCACTTCCGAGTTGATCGCAATCGATTTGTTTCAGGTGCTTGGTCCAGTCAATCAACCAGCGATTCGATGGCGTCGCCCGCACGTCGGCGATGGCAGCGAAATCGCCAAACGGACTAGCGTGCCATCACCAATCAGCAATCAGGTTTATCGATACCGAATGAATTCCGTCGCGGCCAATGCTGCGGGTGGTGAACTAAGGCTTGGCCCCGTCATGACCGATCGCGTCTACATGATGAATGGGACCGAGTTGTTGTGCCTTGACTTGCTGACCGGCGACGTCAATTGGCGGACGCATGATTTTCTTCCCGGCGGCGTGATCGTTGCCAACGCGGATCAAGTCGCGATCGTTAGTGATCGCAATCAAACGATTACCGTACTGGATGCGAGAGACGGACGGCGCCTGGAATCTCGGCCGCGTCGCATGGAAACGATTTTGGCATCCACGCCGTCCCACGTGTTGGCACTAACCAGGCTGAAGACGATGCGAGGATGGGAAACCCAACGTCCCGGGACCATCGCATCAATGCTTGGCACTGATGCTGACTCATCACTCAGTGATACGGATTCGCTTGCCGCACCGGTTTGGTTGGAATGCTTTGATCCGTTGACGGGGGAAAAACAAATCACGACGTGGACGTCATCATCAAATGTTGGCATTCCCGAGACGAAAACTTGTCATGGCTATGTCGAAGATGGCCAATTCTTGACGCTGATTGAAGACGATGGGCACGTGCGAGTCTGGGACCTCATTGCGGGTCAATCAGTCGCCGATGTGAATGTGACGCTTACCGGACGTGTGGATGATTTTGCGACGATGCGATTGCACGATCAATTGTTGTTGATGCCGCGAACGCGTTCGGCGACGCGGCCTCAACCAGCTGTCGGTGGCAGTGCCGCCGTTCACCCTCTTTCGCAATTGCACGCGATCTCATGCCCTGACCAACCGGAAGAGCGATTGGCAATACCTGGTCAGCACTTGTGGAGCCGTAGTTTTGAAAAAGCGTTTGCCTGCACCCTCACGCATCCTCACATGACGCCCATGATCATGATTAATCGAGGCTGGCCCTACACCACCTCTGGGAGAGTCACCAATCGGCGTGAGATGGATGTGCTAGCGCTCAACGTCAGCGACGGCACCACACTGGACTCAGTCGAAGGCAAACAGGTTAGGGCGAGCGACAATAGTTTGGACACCTGGATCAAACTGATCGCCGGTCGCAATGAGGTTCGAGTTGACATGCAAGGCGAGGCACTCACGTACCAATTCGCGGAACCTCAGATATCAAAGGGCGACGAGCCAGCAACCGACTCCGTTGAAACGGAACCCACATCAGCGGGTGATGG
>JBCCJB010000012.1:0-23375 GCA_039028015.1 Planctomycetota bacterium | reverse complement strand
GTTACACTCGCTTGCGGGTAGAGCGGTGAAATTTCAAGTCGTTCCGATCAAGCTGACCTCAACATCTGACTGACGACATGCTTTCCAGTTCGGATTCAAACCAAAATCCGATCACCGCCGAAAGCATCGCCTTCGAGACGATTCTTGCTCAGGTCATTGAGGATCGTGAAGCTGGAAACGTGGTTGCTCCCGAAATTTGGTACGAACGTTTTCCTGAGCATCGCGAGTCGTTGCAGCAGTTCTTTGAAAACGAACGTATCCTTGATCCATTGGGCCAGTCGACTGATCTGCTCAGCCCGCTTCGAGCAACGGTCAGCAGCGCATCGTCGCAAGCGGGTAACGCTTCGCTAGCCAATGGGACCATCGTTGACGATTTCGAATTGGTCGACGAGTTGGCCCGCGGTGGCATGGGCGTGGTCTACCAAGCCCGGCAAATCAGCTTGCGTCGATCAGTGGCATTGAAGTTCCTGTCCGATGGTGTGTTCGCAAATGCGGAACAGCGAACGCGATTTCGTTTGGAAGCCGAAGCCGCAGCGGCGTTGTCGCATCCCCACATCCTGCCAATTTTCGGATGGGGTCAGTGGCAAGGCCATGACTATTTTGTGATGCCGCTGGTGACGGGTGCGACACTGCAAACCTATGTGACGAAGCGCCATGAGCAATTAACCGCTTCCGTTTCTCGTGAGAAGGCTCAGGTCAATCGACGTCGATTGTCAAACGAGGAGCGATCGCATCTTAATCTTGCACTGAAGTTCGTTCGCGACATCGCTCGGGCCGTTGCCTTTGCTCATCGAAGAGGCATCATCCATCGTGACCTAAAGCCTGAGAACGTGTTGGTTGAAGACGGTCGTGCCAAGATCGTTGATTTTGGGTTGGCAAAATGGCAGCGAGACGATTCGAACGACTTAAACGAATCGCCCGCGTTGACTCGAGAAGGCCAGATCCTCGGCACGCCGCATTACATGAGTCCCGAACAAGCGGGCGGTTCGTCGATTGAGTCAACCGCGTCGAATGGCGATGTTACGGCAGCGTCCGACATCTATGCTTTGGGCGGCATTCTGATGGCTTTGCTGACCGGTCAACCACCACATTCGGGTGCCACCACGGCCGAGGTTCTATCGCGAATCGTTCACGATGAACCGCCCTGCTTGAAAGAGCGATGGCTCGGTGGGATGCCCAAAGATCCCGCGTTAAACGATCTCGAGCGTGTCCTGGCACGAGCCATGGCGAGCGATCCAGCACGACGTTACCGCTCCGCTGACGATCTGGCTGATGATCTTGATCGCGTGCTGCGTGGTGAGACACCGCAAGCGGTCTCGGATGGATTGCTTGATCGCGTGAGTCGCGAATTGGTTCGTGATCCACACCAGACAACCTTTGTGGCTTGGGGAAACGCGCTTCGGCGCATCGGAGTGGTCGTCGGCGTGTCCCACTTCATCATGTGGTCGGCTAGCCAATCCGGCACTTCTCCCGTGCTGGCCTATTTGATTCCGCGCCTGATCATGTTGCTGGGAATCGGATGGATCATCCATCGAGCTCGTGACGGATTGTGGTTTCCCAGAGTGTCAGCGGAGCGGCCAGTCTGGTCGATTTGGCTTGGCTATTTGATGACGCTCGCGGTTGTGAACGTGATGTGGCTGGCCGGTCAATTCTCCCAAACTGATGTCATTGTGATTGCTTGCTTGATGAGCGGTTTCGCATTCATCGCGATGGCTGGGCATCTTTGGGGCGGGACCAGTTTTCTTGGGGGACTGTTTTTCGTTGCCACAGCCTTGTCTGTGGTGATGCCGGATTCTGGGCCCCTTTTTTTGGGCTCCGGGTGGGTGATCGCCATGTGGGTGCTGGGGCGGCGCTATGACCAGCCGTCCACATCATCGTCGCCATCTCGCACAGCCACATGAGTGTGCCGGCGCCATCGTTTGAACCGAGCGACCATGTTCTTCTGGTGACCGGAAAACTTGCCGAAGCATCGGTTCGTGATCAGTGCGACCAACTAAACAAGCAGACGACCAGTAAGTGGTCGATCCATGTGATGCCAATCACGGTTGCGGCATTGATGACACCGAAGTGGCTCGCAAGAAAATTGGAAGTACCCGGTGACGTCACGCACGTCGTGGTCCCGGGATATTGCGAGCAAGGTGTGGATGTCTTGGCACAATCGCTCCGTGAACGCGGAAGCCAGGCTCTCATCTGTTGCGGCCCCAAAGACTGCCGTGATTTAAGATCGTGGGCGACGGGAAAACAAACAAAGGTTGAATTGAACGACCACAACATCGAAATCATCGCGGAAATCAATCACGCACCGCGTCAATCCATCGATGACGTGATTCGCATTGCCGATCGATTGGTTTCCGACGGAGCCGATCGAATTGACGTCGGTGCCGACCCTACCAATTCAAATGCGTCGATTGAACGTTACGTTGCGGCGCTGGTCGCTCGTGATTTCACTGTCAGTATTGACACCTTTGACGCAAATGAAGCGCGTCGGGCGATCGACGCTGGCGCGACGCTCTGGCTGTCGGTTAATCGATCTAACCGCGATGCCGCCATTGGAATCCCATGTGAAGTGGTTGCGATCCCAGACACACCATCGGATCTCAACTCACTCGATGATACCGTCGCGTTTTTAGAGGCCGAGTCCATCGCGATGCGGCTGGACCCCATTCTGGAACCGATCGGTTCGGGTTTGATGGCCAGTTTGATGCGTTACCAACAAACGCGATCGAAGTATCCGGATCATGCGATGATGATGGGCATCGGTAATCTGACAGAACTGACCGATGTCGATTCCGCGGGGATCAACGTCATGCTATTGGGCATTTGTGCTGAACTGGGCATCGAGTCCGTGCTGACAACACAAGTGATTAATTGGGCCCGCAGCAGCGTGAAGGAATGCGAGATCGCGCGTCGACTCGTTCATCATTCGGTCAGCAACGGCGTACCGCCAAAGCGGCTCAGTGATGACTTGGTGATGTTGCGAGACCCCAAGTTGCGACCTCATACAACGCAATCGGTCGAGGCGCTTGCGTCGGGTATCAAAGACAACAACTATCGTATCCTGACGCGGGATGACCAAATCGAAATCCTGAGCGCGGGCATTCATCTGCGTGGCGAGGATCCGTTTTTGATGTTGGAACAACTCCTGCAACAGCCGCAATCCGACAACGTGGACGCATCGCATGCGTTCTACTTGGGTTACGAAATGGCCAAGGCATCAATCGCACTGCAACTGGGCAAGCAATACGAACAGGATCAAGCTCTCAATTGGGGGCATCTCACCGTTCCCGAAGACTTGCACCGCATCAAACGCACGAGCCGTCATCGTCGACAATCGTCATCGTGATCATCCGGCGAGTTCGCTTCAATTTGACGAGACAACAATCACTTGCAGGACGAGTGGATTCTCTTCCGTATGAATCGATTCACCCGACGGTGTCCACATCTCAATGGTGACCATGCGTGAAAGACCGCTCGGTTCGGTCGTTGGCGTGAACCTGACAAGCTTGACCGCGTCGAACCAATCTTCAGCGAACATCAACGGCAATCCCGCGACTGGATTGAGTGAAAGCGTGATTTCCGTGCCCGAATCGGCCGGGATTTCATCACCAAGATTGGTCGTGAAGCCCTCAAAGGTTAACTCACCATCGCTCGGGTCGGCAACTCGGATCCGCCACGACTGGATTTGCGATGCCGGATCGACCGCGACATGAGCATCATCATCGACCACGGGCACACTTAATCCCGCGTTGATCGGACCAACGATTCGATCGAGTCCCGTCGAAGCACTGCCGGTCCGACTATCCAAATCAAGCATCCAAGAGCGGGATCGACCTTCGGTAAACAAACCGCCGTCACCAAAGACGGTCTGCAATTCCACGTTGATTGGTCCCACATCGCCGAGTCCAATTTCGCGTTCTGGTAGCGGATCGTTGATATCCCACACGCAAGTCCCAAGTTGCTGATCAGCGCCGTTGGGACATCGTGCATTGATGTCCGACGTGCGATCAAAGTTGGGATCACTTTGACGAATGACATCGGCGGTGCCGGCAAAGATCGTTTGCAAGCGATTCACGTCGAGTTCATCGACTTGAGCATCGTAGGTAATGTCGGAATCAAATGTCGAACCTCCCACCAGACGTATGTGGGACGTCCTCATTGCTTCCTGACCCAGCCCGTCAACAACGCGCGTCTGAATCATTAATTGGTCTTGATTGGCAAACGTATGCGCCTGAGCTTTGGGGGCACTCGCATCAGGACTTTCGAACCAATCCGGTCGCTGACTGGTGACGGCACCCGTTTCGTCACGAATGGCGGGGTCATACATCACAGTGAATCGGCGTGTTTGCCCAGCTGCAATCGCAAGCGGAAACGTCGACGGCCTGACTTCGCTTCCAATGATGGGTCGACCCAACTCGTCGTCGCCATCAACCTCGTAAATTGTGACAAACGCCGCGATCTCATCGCTTGTCAATCCATTGCTTCCTTGGAAACTCTTATTGATTGCATCGATGACCAAGTCTTCTTGATCTGGTGCCGTCACTCGAAACTGCTGAAATGCTGAGATCGCACTGCGGTAATCATTGGCTCGCGTTACCAATGGTTCAAACGCCTCATTCCCGATGACCTCATCGACCAACGACGTCAGCTGATCCGCCGGACGAACGTATGGGGAATAAGCCAACTGCGGATTGCCGGGAAATTGACTTGGTCCAAATTCGCCACCAGGCTCTCGAAAGACCGACACGGGTGTGATGAATTGCACCGTTTGATTGGGCGTCACCGTAACCACATCACGATTGTTATCCGTGTCGGGGTCTGGATGATCGGACGTCACCTCGGCAGCATTTGTTAGCACCGTTCCGCCGGCATCCTCCATCACCGCCGCAGCCAAACGAAGTGTCAGGGTCGACAATGCTGGCACAGTTAGCTCAGCCCAGGTCACAACTTGGTTTTCTATCAACGTTGGTGCGATTGATGATGAGTCGAACACAATACCCGCAGGCAGGACATCAACGATTCGCACGTCAGTCGCATCGGCCATTGATGGATTGGTAATTGTGATTTCGTAGGTGACCAAGCCGCCGGGGGTCGGATTGGCATTGTCGACCGATTTCGAAATGCTTAGGTCGATCTCATCGGGGAGTGCGCACGTGAAATTCGTGTTGAGAATGATTTCATTGTTGCCCTCGTTCGGGTCAGCCTCGTCGGCATTCGCGGTGGCCCGATTGGTCAGCATTCCCGACTGACAATCGTCTGATTCGGGAATGGTCACAACAAGACTAAACGTCCTTGATTGTCCCAGAGGCAAATCAAAGTCGGGCCACACGACACGGCCATCTGATTCTTGTCCGCCATCGGAAATCGAAATCACATCGACTTCGTCGGGAAGTTCATCGACCACGCTCACGTTGGTGGCCGTGCGGCGAGAAAGCGGATTGACCTCATCGGTGTTGTTGGTCACCACGATGCGGTACGTAAACGGCACACCGGCAACAACAGCGGAGGGTTCTGCACTCTTTACGATCGAAACGTCGGTATCGCGTGACGGGCGATTGGTTTCCAGCTCATCTCGGTTGTCTGCAATATCTTCATCCGGCTGATCGGCCAGCGCCGTTGCAACATTGGTTAGCATCGCGGCGACTTCGATCGCTGGCTCATCGACCTGCACCGTAACTTCAAATTGTTCCATCTGACCGGGTTGCAACTCATCGATGACCCAGACGACACGCCCGACATCGACAGGATCATCGACAAAAAAGCACGCCGGTGACGCATCAATAAAAGTGACGCCGTCGGGCAAATCATCCGTGACAACGATATTGGTCGCGTCGTCGCCCGCGGTTGCTTTGTTGGTGACCTCAATCACATACGTGATCGTTTCTGTCGGAAACGCAGTGCTCGGACCGGTCTTGTCGACGAGAAGGTCGACGCAAGCAATCGGCGTTTCAGTTACCGCAAAGTTATCTGCCGGGTTGGTTTCAATGACGCTTTCGTCCGCCATGATATCGACGCGATTCAGCAAGACTTCATCGCATGAGTGCGGCTCCGCGTCGGAGACGACTGTTTGCCCTCGCACTTGAAAGGTTCGAGGTTGCTGGACCGGCAGCTCAATGTCTGACCACGTGACCGTGTGGGTTGCGGCGTCGTAAACCCCAGCGTCGCTTGCCGATATGAAAGCGAGATCATCAGGCAGGGTGTCAACAATCGTCACGCCCGAGACTGCGTTTAAGGTTGAGGCCTGATTGGTTGCAACGATGGCATATTCAATCTCCTCACCCGGCGTAAAGGAGTCCACGTTGGCCGATTTCGTCACGCCCAAGTCAGCCTCGAGCGGTTGCGGGTCCGCGAGATGGACAATCACGATATCGTCGACATACCAACCTTCTGGATCAACGCGTACCGGATCACCCGTGTCAAACGTGAAGCTGACCGTGATGGACTGGCCCGCGAATTCCGAAAGATCGACCGTCGCCGTTAACCAGTCACCGATCGTTTCGGGCAGCGACCCATCGCTACGCTGCAAGACCGTGGCCTCTTGTATTCTGTTATCGATCGATACGGAAACAAAATCTCGAGTCAGTTCCGGACGGGTGTCGAGCAAATAGCTGAAACTCAAAACGGATGTCCCATCGTTGGGAATGACGACTTCAGGAGTCGTGATCACGCCGCGATGATGCACGCCGGTCAGGTAGTGTCCATCGCCATCGGATTCCTCAAATGCACCGTAATAAAATGCGTGGTTGGGAGAATGGTTGAGTTGCCCGTCGGAGCGACGGCCGAGCGAACGATGCCACAGACCGGGCGCATCACCACCGCTATTATCAATCGTGAGCTGGTCATCCGCATCATTGCTTTCAAAGTCAGCATGATATAGCTGCGTGACGCGATCCGAGTCCATTCGGGGATGGACCGCGATATCACCCGAGATCCCCCGCACTGGAGCTTGCGTTGCCAGAAGTGTCCTGACGCCAGATTGAAGATCGATGGTGAACAGTCGCCCTAAGATGCTTTCCGAACCAATCAACCGCTGCGAATCCAGATCAGCGGTGAGTCCGGTGGTCAAACCAAACGGTTCGGCGTCTTGCACCTCGATCGACGCGATCACGCGTCCAGTGTCCGGATTGATTTGATGAAGTTCCAGAGGACTGAGGCCGTTCTCTTGGCGGGTCGCCCACAAACGACCTTGCGTATCCAGTGCAATCGACAGTCGTCCGCGTAACTCACTGCCACGCAGATCCGCCGTATTGCGCAGCTCGGTATCGCCGATCAGGGTCGCTTGCCCGGTCCTAGGATCAATTTCGACCAGAAACCCGTCGGCGTGCGAAATCGATTCGGGCGAGGTGATACCGAAAAGCCGACCCGTGGTGGGATCGGACGTCAAATCAGCAATTCCGAGAGCCTGGCCCTCGAGCGTGACCGAAAAACGATTCGTTGCGCCAGAGTGTCCAGGAAGCGCACGACGAATTTGAATTTCACTCTGATCCGCGTGTGGGCCCATGCCGTTCTGGTTCATCGGTGGACTGATCGATGTGATCGTGGTCCCATCAGGCAAGACTGCGATGCCGGTGACACCCTCATGCGGATCAACTGCTCCGAACTTGAGTTGCGAAGCGGGCTCAATGGGGGACACTTGCGAATCGACCAGATCGATCACCGAAATGGTCGCATGATTGGTTGGACTGATTGGCGGCGCATCGATACCGCCCAGCAGAATGTCAGACGCCAGCAAGCAGCGCTGCTCAAGCGCATCAATTTGCAAACGCCGACAGCGCTCTCTACGACGTGATGCGACAGCTGGCATGTCGAAAGACCTGGCAACAAAGACGGGTGATTTGGCATCCATGCTGCGATCGATAACCGACAGAATCGGTACGACTGGCCCGATCGTATTCACAAACCCAGCGGGGGTCCCTCATTCGATGGCATTTTTCGCGTCTTCGATCGATGTTTTCGCCGGAAGGGTCCGCCTGGATAAAGCAGGAACGACTCGACAATTGGGCGGACACGACCGAAATGACTCGCTAGATAATTTTGGCAAAACAAGCCGGATTTATCTTTTGTGCGGCCGGTTGTAACGACATTTCGGAATTTACTGCCTGTGGAGCTCGACAAATCCTTGCTTCACTAACCCCTCGTGTCTATTAATGGGCTCACCCGGGGTTGGGGTCCTACGTCGACGGTGTGACGTGGTCTTTTGCTAGGGACGGTTTTAGTCTCGCACCAAAGGCAAACGTCGCATGTTTTTCTCGTCTCGTCATCGCAAGCAAGAACGCTGTGTCCGTAAGACGGTCGGACGTCGTCGATTAAGCGTGGAGGCGTTGGAAAACCGACGGGTTTTGGCGGGCTTAGTTGAGGTGACATTTGATATCGCAACCCAGACATTGAGCCTGACCGGTGATGTCAATTCCAACGACATTGAAATTCGTCAGGACACCAGCGATCCTGCCGATCGATTCGAAATCATCGCACGCAATGGCACTCGTCTTTCACTGCCAGGCTTGAGCGGATTCACGGAGGCGTTTTCAACGGCCGTTTCCAATGTGAAAGACATCGACTTGTTTTTCGATCAGGGCGGTGCGGATGTGATTGACCTGCTTGCTCCAACGTCTGGTGGCACATCTGAGCTGGAAGGGCCGCTTGAGATTTTCACCTCGGGAAATAATCAAGTCTTGATGCAGAACTGGGAAGTCGAAACACTTACCATCGGCAACACCATTGACGGTCGATCGGAGTGGACGCTCGAAAACGTCGTTGTCGCTCGCGACACCTTTTTGAACTCATTCGGCGGTGAAACCTTCACCAAGATTAGCGACAGCCAACTGGATGGCTTGGTCGATATCGTCAATGCCGTGGGCGACGACGATTTGCAAATCACCGATACGCGTATTGGTGGTGGATTAGTACGACCACCGGAAGGTCCCGGATATTTGCCGATTGCCTTGTTGATCGACAATGGTGATGGGCGATCCATCACGATGATGTCGTCAACCAACGACCTAACGGGCACTGTGGTTCACGGTGATGTTGATCTCGTCAATGGTGAAGGATTCGACACCGTCATGTTGCAAGGCATCGAAGTCAAAGGCGGCGTGACGATTGCCAATGGTGATGGCGATGCCGCAGGCGGTGCCACGGTGATGATCGATCAGGGCACGTTGATTGGCACCGATGGGATTGACGGCGGGATCCTGACGCTGACCAACGGTAGTCGACGGGACATTCTGATGATCGACAACGCCGAGATTCGCAACGGCATGCTTGTCGACAACTCTGCGGCCGACACATCGGGTAACGATACCCGAATTAACAATGCCCGAATTGGTGGGAACGCGTTCTATGGCAATGTGATTCAGGTGGTCAATGGGCTGGGCAACGATTCAATCGTCGTCGATGGCGGAACAACGTTGATGGGCTTTGTTGATTTCGGCATGGACGACGGTAACGACGAAGTTACGATTGCCAACACAACGATCTTGGGTGTGCTGAACATTGGACACAATGATTTCGCGGCGACCTTCACTCCGGAATTCCTCGACGAGTTTCCCGGTCTGACCGAAGCGGACAGCAGCGACGGCAACGGTCGCGATGTCGTCACGCTGGAAAACACGGTTGTTCGCGACGGCACCTTTATCGATCTTGGTGCCGATGCGGATGAGCTTGCACTCTTGGGATCAACCCAATTGGACACGCTCGGTCTGCTTGAAGGCGGCAGTAGCTTCGCTGATCTATTGCGACTCAGCGTGCTCGCTGACATTCACCAGACCATGGCGGGCTTTGAAGATACCGATTTCGTCGCCGCGGTTTCGAGTTAACCAAGATCCGATTGGGCACGGGCCGATGACAAAGGTCCACCCAAAGTTGATTGCAAAACTGACGCACGAGAGCCTACTCGTGCTCAGTTTCGATCAGGGGCCAGCAAATTGGTGCTCTCAATTTGGGGCCAATTTTCGGATTATTAGGGGGAATGTTTCGACGGCACGAGGGGTCCAATTTAGGCTGGGGGTCCAATCTAGGCTGGACGGCTCGATCGATCGACGTCATTTCATCCCCGCGACGCAGTCATCACTTCTATGCCCCTCTTTCCTCGCGCTCGCTCGAGGCGTCATCGCCGTCGTCGCGATCGCACTTCGTCGCGGAGACTTCGGCTGCAATGCCTGGAAGACCGCCGCGTCCTGACTGGCTACGAAGTCCATTTCGACTTCTTTTCAAATCCAGCGAATGATCCGGTTGAGACGTTAGTCTTGGGCGAAAATTACGAACTGGTCGTCTCTGTTCGGGATGGTCGTGAGTCACCGGATGCTCAGATTCCGAGCGGCATTTTCAACGCATTCTTCAGTGTCGTCTTTGCCGATCCCGGACAGGATCCGTTGGTCGCAATTGAAGACAGTTTTGAACGAGGGTCCGGCGACTTTACTTTCTTTGAGTCGGTTGGCGAATTGCGAGCGGATCGATTGTTTGATGCGGGTGGGATCTCAATTGCCAGACCCACGGCGGGTAGTCCCGAAGCATCCGCCAAACGCGAGCTTTTCTCAATCCCATTCACAGCAACCGCTGCGGGTGATCTGGACTTGAATGTGGTGCCCGCGATAACGCAGAACGAGTTTGCGAGCTTTTATTTCCCCTTCAATGATGTCACCTCATTTGTTGAAGTCGGTGATCAAATCTCGATCGTCGGTGGCAGCGTGAACGTTGTGGGTGCAGGCAATTTGTCTGTGACCGAAGGCATGAACGCCGCGACCTTCACGGTTGACCTAACGCGTGCGCCCACGGACCCCGTGACGCTGACATTTGGAACACCACCTGATGGCACGTTTGAAATCGATCCGACCTCGGTGACGTTCAATCAAGGCAATTTTGACACCCCGCAAAGTATCACCGTCACCGCAACTGACGATAACCGCGTCGAAAGTGATGCCAATGTACCGTTAAGCATTGCTATCACGTCCGATGATCCAGCATATCAGTCGGTCACCGTTGCAGATCTGGCGGTCATCGTTCTGGACAATGACGTCGCTGGCTATGAAGTCGTACCGACCACAAATCTTCAAACTAACGAGACCGGGACGAGCGATTCGTTTCAGGTCCGTTTGCGATCGGAGCCATCAACGCCAATCAACCTCGAATTTCAATCCAGCGATCCGACCGAAGCGGTGCTTAGCGGTGCGAACATGCTCACCTTCACCGCGAACAATTGGGACGAGTTCCAGTTGATTACCGTTACCGGTGTCGATGATTTGGAAGCGGATGGTGACCAGCCCTTTACCATCACGTCCACAATCCTTTCACCACAAACGGTGGATTCCGATTATCGAGAGCTGGCGACGCCGGTCGTGACGGGAACCAATGCCGACGCGGGCGACGTTCCCGGTTATCTCATCCAGCCAATGACCGGATTGGAGACGGATGAGAATGGTGCGACCGATGCATTTACGATTCGGCTGCGAACGCGACCAACCGATGATGTGGTTTTGAACCTTGCCTCAAGCGATCCCACCGAAGGCAACGTACCCGATGTGCCGCTGCGATTCACGGCAGACAATTTTGATCAACTGCAGACGATCACGATCACCGGAGCTGACGATGATCAGGCCGATGGCGATGTTCCCTATCGCATCTCGTTGACACCCACACCGACCAGTGATCTCGCCTATCGTGAACTAACCGCTGAAGTCAATGTCACCAACCTCGATCGCGGTGACGTTCCCAGCGTCGACGCGACTTTTTCCGTCGACGGTATCGTTGAAGGTGCCGTCGCCGAAATCGAAGTTGTCTTGGCGACGCAGCCCAGCGGCGATGTCACCGTTACACCATCAATCGATGATCCAGCTCAAGCGACGCTGCTGTCATCTGAGCCGCTGTTGTTCACACCCCAGAATTGGCAAAACCCGCAATCGGTCCCGGTGAGCGGCACCAGCGACATGACGACCGACGGTGATGCCACCATCGAAATTCGCTTCAGCAGCACGGCGCCACTGGACAGCGATTACGACAACATCGATGTGGCTCCGGTAACCTTGTCAATTTTTGATGTCGATGCAGCCGAGATTTCGCTCAATCCAGCAGGTCCTTTCATCACATCTGAAAACGGCGGCACCAGTTCCTTTTCGGTTTTGCTACCGATCCGTCCGATCGCGAATGTGATCATTGATGTTGGTGTTGCCGGCGACGAAGTTGATGTCAATCCGTCAACGTTGACATTCACACCCGATAATTTCAATTCCGCTCAGACTGTCGCGCTGACCGGATTGGATGATCAGGTGGTCGATGGCGATGTGATCACGCCGATCACGTTCGATTTGTCGCGCAGCCTCGACCCCGCCTGGGCCGGCCTGGGTGAGATCTCGCTCGTTTCCTCCGTGAATGTGGACAATGATCAAGCCACACTGAGTGTGGTGCCAACATCGGCTAACAATGCGATTGGCGAAGAGACGACGGATGAAATCGTTTTCTCGGGCACGATTGGTTTGGCACCGCTTGAGGATGTCACCATCATCGCGGAAACGACATCCAGTCGTGTTCAAATTCTGAGCAATCAGATTCGTTTCGCCGCTGGACAAACGGCATCGTCGGATCAGATCCGTATCGCGGCCGTCGACAACGAAGTCGATGACGGTGATAAAGACATCGCAATCACCTTTCGTGTCGAATCACAAGATCAACCTTATGCGGATCTCCCAATTGATCCGTTGACCGTGCGCGTGATCGACGATGATGAGGTGGGCGTCATCGTGGCCAATGCGGCGAACCTCGTCGTTGATGAAAACCAAAGCACCGCGACGTTCAATGTCAGATTGTCGTCGCCACCCAGTGACGTCGTTACGTTTGATGTGACGTCACTGACCACCGATGAAGTCATCGTCTCGGGAGGTTCGATTGAGTTTGATCAAAACACATGGGATCAGCCGCAGACGATCACCGTCACGGGCGTTCCCGATGACATTGTCGACGCCGACACCTTGCAGAACGAGATTCAGTTCTCGCTGACTCGAAGCAATGATCCTCAATTCAATGATTTGCCGATCGATTCCGTTTTCGTTCGCAATGACAACATCGATGTGGCAACGATCACCATTGATGATCTGACGGTCGATGAGAATGAACTGAACTCAACGGGAGCGACCGTCACACTGACGCTGGATAACGCTGTTGCTGGCAGCTTCACCGTTGGTGTCACGCCATTGGAAGGGACGGCTGAATCTCCAGAGGACTTCCTTAGCAATTCCGGAACGATCTTTTTCGACGGACTCGCCGGAGAAACTCAAACGTTCACGATCCTAGGTAGTGGTTTCTTCGATAGCGTTGAGCTGGATGAAACCTTTTCGCTTCAGCTCGATCTAACGACCACACCGCTCTTGGTTGATCCGGCCGACATTGATTTGTCGGACACGGCCATTGTGACGATTAACGACACCAGCGAATCAGAGATCGGTTTTTTCATTTCCAATACTCGACCAATTGAGGGGGCTGCGGGCACGCAACAAATCATCGAGATAAATGTCTTTCCCAGTGTTTCGATTGAGGCACCGTTTAGCGTCAACTTGCGGACGACATCGAGCCAGGCGACCGCAGGTGTGGATTATCTTCCGATCGATACAACCTTGAATTTTTCTGCGAATGACTCGAGTCAATTTCAAACAGTCCAACTGCTGATTTTTGGTGACGATGAACTGGAGCCCAATGAACTGATCAATCTACAGTTGTCGGACCTAGTCATTGATCCAAGGCTTGCTTCGCAAGTCAACCTGTCGGACCCGGCCGCCGTCGAGATCGTGACCGATGAAGCACCACGATTGGAAATAAGACCAACGTTTTCCGAAGTCATGGAGGGTGATGATGGTCTGACTGCGGTGACGTTTGAGGTCGTGCTCACCGATGCGATCAGCGATGCCGACGGGTTCACGGTCGATTACCAAGTTAGCCCTGACTCACTCGCGATTCCTGGGGAAGACTTTGAACCAACCAGCGGGACGCTGACATTCACGGGCACAAGTGCCGAGACACAAACCTTCAGCGTCAACGTGATTGGCGACCGAATCATCGATTTTAATCAACTCCTGGATGTGACCATTACGCCCTCCGGCATCGATCCGACGGCCGAACTCAATCTGGGTGCGCTTTCAGCAGATCTTCTAATCGTCGACGATGATCAAGCGGACATCTCGGTCACCTCAAATGTCGCCAGCGTCGCTGAGGGAGACGCGGGAACGATGACGACGTTCACACTAACGGCAACGCTCAGCGGAGCCGCTTTGCGGCAAAATCTTTTCATTCCAATTTCGCAGCTGAATTCGACGACCGACCAAGATGACTTCGCTGCCATGCCGGTTTTTTTCAACTTCATGGCAACAGACATGATGTCACAAACCGCAACGGTCACATTTGAAGTCGCGGGCGACGACGTTGTCGAACCCGACGAGGTGCTCATTGCGAGTCTCTCTCCCCTTGAAAACGATCCATTCAACATCATCACGGATCCCGTTGAAGTCACGATTTTGAATGATGATGGTGTGACGTTGCGAATCAGCGACGACGTTGTGATCAATGAATCAGACACCTGCGCCGAAGCGATCTTCGAATTGACCTTGGACGGTAACTTCGATCAATCATTCATGTTGCCCGTCGCAACCAGTGATGGCAGTGATGGTTTGGCGAGTGCGACAGCCAGCCAGGATTATCAAGCAGTCAGCCAAATGCTGACGTTCGGATTGGGGCAGCCAGCCGTTCAAACCGTCCGCATTCCGATCAATGATGACTTGCTGGCCGAATTTGATGAGGGTTTGACGTTACAGCTTGGTGCACCCGTTGGACTGTCGCCAATTAACCAAGCCGCGTTCGTGGTGCCAGACTCACAACGCACCGTCACGATCCAAAGTGACGATGTTGCATCCCTGGCCGCGAACATGCCGACGCCGATCAGTGAATCGGGCGGTCCCAATGATGTGACCCAAGCATCGGTTTCTTTATCGCTGGGTGATCGTGGCGTTCAGGGCGGCTTCGAGATCAATTACCGAACGCGGGCGATCGCGGGCCGCGACGCCTCAGATCATCCAAGTTTCAGTGGCACCATTGCTTTTGCAGGCACACCCAACGAGCAACAACCACTCACGATTCCGGTCGCATCGGATAGTCAAATTGGGACCGCACCCGCGTTCGAAATTGTGTTTGACAGCGTGACCGCGAACCCAGGCATTGCACCCGATACGCTGATCGTGACGCCCATCACGCTGATCGATGACGACACGGCATCGGTATCATTTGCCACGACCGAAAGCCTGGTCTTTGAAGCAGACGGCACCGCGTCGATCGACGTCCGCTTGGCGACGACCGGTGGTGCTGTGTTATCCGCACCACTCGTTTTGAATGTCGTGCCTGATTCAAGCGCAACGGCGTCTGCGACGGATTTCACTTTGCTGACACCGACGGTCACGTTCCCTGCCGGCAGCACCGACGGTGCCAACGCAACGATCGAGCTGAGTCTCAACAGCGATGACCAGGATGAAACGCCCGAAACCATCCCGATTCGATTGCAAATTGCGAACTCGGAAAACGCAGCTGCGATCACGGCAACCACCCTTGCGCACACGGTTACGGTCGTCGATGATCCCCGCGATGCCGTGATTCGTGGCGTGGTTTATGTCGATGCCGATTGGAATCGGATTCGAGATGAAGAAGAGCTTCGGTTATTCGGGGTCCCCATGCGATTGGAGGGCGTCACCGACCAGGGCGAATCGATCGTTCGCAATGTGCAAACCGAAGCGCTTGGACAATACGAATTTGACTCGTTACCGGCCGGCAACTACGCGGTGACCCAACAGCAACCGGCTGATTACTACGACGGCCCTGTTTTGACTCCAGCGGGAACACCTGCGGAAACCTTATCGGCAAATACGACCGGCATGATGCGATTGGAAGCATCGGAGGTTTCAGACGGCCACGATTTTACCGAGACAGGACTCAGAGTCGGATCAATTGATCGGAGAATCGGTCTGTCACGACAACCGAGCGTTCCACCTTCGGTCGTTGTCTCTCAAAATGTCGACGCGGCGTTGGCTCGCTGGTTCTGAAGTCCAATGCTCGCAACGCCCACGACAGATTACTTGTCGTCGTCGGCCTTCTTGACCTTCTTCTTTTTCTTCAGCGAGATCTTTTGGACCCTGACCTTCGGCATGCCAACGATGCTGGCTTCTTCATCGAACTTGTCGAGTTCTTTCAGACGAGCCACTCGTTCGGCGCGGGTCAGCACATTTCGCGTTTTGATGCCTCCGGCTTTCACCTTGAGGCTCTGATCCATAGTCATGAGGTTTTGCCGACGGAGCTTGGATGATTATTCGGTTGAGACGGTGATTTCAAGTCGCGGGAGACTAGCGGCCCAAGAGCGAATTGGCAAGGGCGACATGCTGGCGTCTGCCTGTCATAATCACGGTTACGCCGCACTCCCACCGCTTCCGGATCTTCCCAAATCACATCGTTTCATGCCAACACAGTGCCTCATCAGTTTGGGAAGCAATCTGGGCGATCGTCACGCGATCATGGCCGACGCGGCCGCGGCGATCTCACAGGCAAACGTTGACGGCGTGCCACTGGTTGGCCAGTGCGAATCAATCGAGTTTTCGCCGGATAGCGGGTCCGTTGCGACAGTGGTTCGAAATGAGCGAAGGATCGGGCTCCGCACCAGCCGTTTGTATCAAACACCGGCGATCGGTGGTCCCGGTGGGCAATCGCCGTTTTTGAATGCCGTTGCCGCGTTTGCGACGGACATCCCCGCGTCGGCGGTCCTCGATATCTTGCAAGCGATCGAAAGCGATTTGGGGCGGCAGCGACGGGTGCGTTGGGGAGCCCGCGTCATTGATTTGGATGTTGTGCTTCACGGACGTCTGGAGGGTCAATCGACCGCGGGTCGCCGAGGCTTGATTGGTGGCCGAGGCCCCGCCGGTTCATCGCGGGCGTTAGTCGTGCCACATCCGCGATACACCGCCCGAAAATTTGTGTTGACACCCGCCTGCGATGTCGCGGCTGACTTCTGCGATCCTCGATTTGGCTGGACGATTGGCGAATTGAACCAGCATTTGGATGCCGATGTTCCATCGGTTGCATTGACCGGTGGTGATGAGGCGATCCGAATGCAGCTTTGTCACCAGTTGGCCGATCGTCACCAAATCACAATCCTGCCTGAGTCGGCTCGCGGAATCGCGCCGCCGGATCTTCGGACTGCCTACGTGTCGCCAGTCGTTCCGGCCTGCCTGAGGGATTCACCCGTTCCTGTCGCTGACGAATCACGTCCGCCTCGTTTGCCACGACTGATCGTGCGGATTCAACGAACAACACCGGCGGACCGCTGGCCCGCTCCGCATCAAATCTGGCCATGCGGCTGGCGCTGGCCCGAGTATCGCTTAGAAGTTGATGACCTCGCATGGGCCGTTGATGAGATTGCTTCGGCGCTTGATTCCATGCGTTGTGACCTGACCGCCGTCACGAACGATGGCGCGTGGTGGTGAACCAACGCCAGCACGCCGAAGACGGTTTTGGCGGTTTGCGATGGCGGCTGGGAACGATTGGCGACACCACGTGGTGGCTCGCCACATCGGTTCCATTAGCCATCGCACTGCTGATGACGCTCACTCTGATCGGACGGTCAGATCTTGGAACGGAAGTCGCCGGTTTGATCTTGATTTGGATGGTGGGTGTGATCCTCCAAATCGTCGTCGCTTGCGCGGCGCTTTGGCACTTCAATAAACGTGCTTGGGCAGGCGAACACGCATCAACCGACCACTCGCCATCATTGATGACGATATCGGTCAGCGGTTTATGGATGTCACCGGTGAACAATCACCAGCATCCACCGCAGGCTCTCTTTACCATTTGGGTGACAACATCGCTCGCCTTGGTGCTGGCGGGATCGGCTGCGATCACGATGTCTAGCAATTCGTTCACCGAACTGCCGAGCGGATGGACGATGCCGTCATTGGGTAACGATACGATCGATCAACCAATCGCAGCGGCGGGTTGGCTTTGGCTGATGCAGGCCGCTTGGCAGTTATTGCCAATCCCGCAGTCATTCGGCCGTGTCGGCTGGACGATCGGTGCCGTGCTGTGCTCGGCGGATATTGTAACCGCGGTGAAGCATCTCCGGCGCATCGTTTTGACAACCAGCCTTGCCATCACTGCAGCCGCCATTGCGATTTCGGGGTTGAAAACGTCGTTTGTTTCCTTGCCGATGATCGCGATCCTGGTGCTGTCCGTGTGGTTGTTGGTGTCGTCACGATCCTCAGACTGTTTACGCGTTGCCAACGCATGCGACGATGGCATCACCCCAGGCGGGTGGCGATTTTTTGGATCAGCGGCTCGACGTTCAATGCGACAACCGGATCGACATCAGCCGGATCCCGGATTTGCACAGGTTCAGACACGAGACATTTCCGCGATGGAATCGGAAACGCTCCACGAGGAACCCAAACCATCTCAACAGGACGAGGTCGAAAGGGCCGAATCGGTGCTCGACAAACTGCACGAAACAAGCTGGAAAGCCCTTACCAACGATGAAAAAGCCGTTCTGTGGAGGGCCAGTGAAGCGGCCCGGCGGCGACGTGGCGAGTCGTAGTTTCGTTGGTATTTCCCGCCCGGGAAGTGTCCTGTGAAGTGAGCCAAACGTTTGCTTGTCGGGAAAATCATGGTGAATGTTCCTGACAATCGTTTCGATCGTCATCATCGACCAAGCAAATCGAAGCGGTGTCCCGCAAGCCCTTGGCGGCTGCATTAACCGGTTGTATTCGCAGGGTAGCTTTCAGTCGGTACGAGTGCGCGTGCTCGGACCAGGTTTTTAACTGTGTAAATTTCACCCCCATCAGCAAGCCGAATGATTCCCGGTTCGTCGCCATCGATCAACGATGCCTCCGACGTTGTGCCAACGATTTCGTTGGGAACGATCGGAGTCGATGCGCCCGATAAATCACGGCACGGGGATGCTGACATAGGAGCCATCGATCGTCGCCTCGATGAGCTGCAACAACTCAATGAGTCGTTATCCGGCAATGTCGACCAGTTGTCAGAGCTGCTGTGTGACAAATTCGAAGAGGTCCGGTTGATCCATGACCTCACAGCTCGATTGGAGCTGGATGATGATCCGACCGAAGTCTGTGATGATCTCTTGGTCCAGCTTCATGACTGCTTGCATTGTGAAAGCTTGATCATCCAATTGGATCCCGAAGATGAAGAGATCATCGGTGGTAGCATGCAAGGCGTGGGCGAACCCATCACACTATCGCAGCTTGATGAGATCATCGACGCTGCGATCACCGAGAATGCTCAGAAGGCGAATTTGCATTCCGAACCGTTGTTAGTCAATCACGGTTTTCTTCCCGCGATTGCGGAGCGTCGCGTTCTGATTTTGCCGATCCATCGACGAGGCCAACGGCTGGGCCGGTTGATTGCGATTCGCAGTTTGCAAGAGGATGAATTCGGGACCGTTGAAGTCGACCTGGCGCGTTCGATCTTGATGGTGTTGTCGTTGCATTTGGTCAGCCAACGGCAATACGCCGAAATGCAATCGATGTTAAAGGGCACCGTCAGTTCGCTGGCTGCCGCATTGGATGCGAAGGATGCTTACACCCATGGCCACAGCAGTCGCGTCGCGGATTTGGCAATGATGCTTGCCAAACGATTGAGGCTGCCCAACGATTCCGTCGAGGCCTTGCAATTGGCGGGCATCCTGCACGACATTGGCAAGATTGGCATTGATGACTCGGTTCTCAAAAAGCCCGGCAAGCTGACGCCGGAAGAATTTGACCAAATCAAACTGCACCCCGTTTTCGGCTACGAGATCCTTAAGGACATTCGGCCCTTTCGGCACATACTGCCCGCCGTGCGTCATCATCATGAATCATGGGATGGCACGGGCTATCCCGACGGATTGGCTGGCAATGCGATTCCTCGCGACGCCCAGATTCTCGCCGTTGCCGATGCTTTCGATGCCATGGTCAGTGATCGGCCATATCGTCGCGGCATGCCGATCGAAAAGGTCTTGCAGATCTTTCGCGAAGGACGCGGCAAACAATGGGCAGCTGACGTTGTCGATGTGTTGCTCTCGAGCGAGGACCTGTTGCGGCGTCTTGTGCTGCAACAAACGCAATCAACGACGCACTGAAATCCGAACTGCTTGGATCGCAGGCCACGATCGGATCATCCCGTGCAGTTGCTAATCGCGGTTGATGAGGCCGGGTACGGACCCAAACTTGGACCACTTTGCATCGTTGCGACCGCTTACATCTGCGATGATGACACGATCGTGCCAAGTGCTGCCGAATTCGATGCCTATGCGACACCCAATGATGTGGATGGGGTCCGCGTGTGCGTCGATGATTCCAAACGCGTTTTCAAGCCTGCATCAGCGACGAAGTCATCATCGACCGACCCTACCCTATCAGACCCTCTGGCAAAGCTTCGTCGAATCATTGCCGTTGCCGAAAATGCGATGGGAAAGACGTATCAAAGCGACCACGAGCGGTGGCAGGCTTGGATGCCTGATGACATCGCATCGGTTCGGGTAACACCGTGGCTCGCTGAACTTGACTCGTCAGCGTGTTCGATTGACGCTGACGAACTTGATCAAGTGTCGATCCAACGGGCTGCGTCCAATTGGTCGCTTTCACCGTGGCGGCTTATGGGCACCCGAGCTCGATTAGTCACTGCGAGTCGGTGCAATAAGTTCTTTGATGAATCGGGACAGAACAAACTAGACCTACTCAGCCAAGCGAGCCTGTCGTTGGCGTGGGACTTACTGCGTGAACAGACCATCACGCCACTGATTGCCAATCTCAAACACATTCATTTCTTCTTCGATCGGCAGGGAGGTCGTCGCTATTACGCCTCGACAATCCGTGATCAGTGGGGCGATCAAACTCAGAGCCCGCCGTTGGCTAATCTTGCCATCATTGAAGAAAACCGCTCTGTCAGTCTCTATCGACTGGAAGCCGTTGGTGTACCGGCGACGGTCCAGTTCACCGTCAAGGGCGACTCGTTCACGCCGGTTGCGTTGTCATCACTTCACGCAAAATGGCTGCGAGAACGTTCGATGCAGCACTTCAACGATTACTTTCAGGGACGTTTTCAAGAACTCGTCCCCGATGAAAAACCACTTCGTCCGACGGCGGGCTATCCGACCGACGCACAGCGCTTTCTGCGTGACATCAAACCTGTCCTGGACCAGCATTCGATCGATCCAGATCACTTGATTCGCCGTCGATGATGCTGGTGATTCGTGATTGGATGAAATAACCTGTGTTTGTCGGTTGTGAATTTCAGAATAATAGCCTTGGGAACGAGCATTCAGTGTTTCGGGCGACTTCAAATTTGATCGCGGTTCTGCGTGCTGCGATTTTGTCGTTCGTCGCTATCAGTGTTGACTGGGCCGGCACAGAACGGGTGTCTGCCGCGGAAGTTCAAACGAAGCATCAACCGTTTGCCGCGATTTTTGAATCGCCCTTGCCGCAGCTCGATGTGATCGAGATGGCATGCGAGTCGCCTGATCCCGACGATCGCATTTTGGCGTTGCGCGGTTTACTCAAATGGTGGCACCACCACCCCGGTGCGACCGGCACGCTGCAAAGACTGATCCATGACGCGAACAATCGTGTCCGAGCGCAGGCCATTCTCGCAGGTATCGATCGTGTCACCACGCTCGCGACATCTTCCCAGCAGCAACACATCGAATCCGATGTCGCGACGGTGGCATTGCTTCGCATGATAGCGAGGGCACTCAAACGTTACGACGATCAGTGGACGCCCGAGCAACGAGATCAATTCGTCGACGCTCTCGATCAACGACCGTTACGCTCGCATTGGAAGCAAACGGACCGATTTGGGATACGGCAATGGATGAAAGACGCACTGCGGACGCGTCAAACACCACACACGTTTGACGACTTGCGAACGATCGAGATCCCAGCTCCGACGCCGAACGTCATTGCCTCGGGTCGTGACGCTTTTTCGAAGGCGTCATGCGTTGCGTGCCATCGCGTGGGCGGATACGGACAGGCAACTGCACCGGAGTTGACGGGCATCGGGCAATGCTACGACAGCGAACAATTGATTCGCCACATCATGTATCCGTCTGCAGACATTCATGATGCGGGTCGTGTGGAACAGATCGTGACGCGTGATGGCCGCGTCATTGTGGGACAAGTGACTGCGTCGCGTGGTGACGACTCCATTCGGTTACGCACCAACCTGATGAAACCGGAGCAGTGGGTATCGGTCGACGTCGACGAAATTGAGGCACGTCAGCCACATCCGATTTCGCCGATGCCGGTCGGCTTGCTCAACAAGCTAACGCCAACGCAAGTCGCCGACGTAATCGTGTACCTCCAAAGCGACGGCGGAGCACTAGCCGATCCGCCGTCGGGCGATCATGCCGATCATTGAACGGCTCGCAGAGCCCTATTGCGAAGCTCTCAGCCCGACAGAGCGTGCCGGCTACTTGATCAGCGATCAGCTCGCCGATGCCATCTCAATCGATTCTTGCATGGCCGGGAACATCGCTCCCGCGTCTTCATGGAAGACGCGACCGATCAACAAATCGGTCAGGTTGCGTCGGTACTGGGGATGTTCCTTCATGAACCGACCGATCGAGAAGTTTTTGTTGTAAAACGCGTGAACCAGCTGACGTACCCGGGCCGCGCCGAGTTTGAAATCCTCCGCCCAACATCCCAGCTGAGCCGGTGAAAGATCATTTCGATCAAATCCGTCCACAACCGCATCGCCCGCTCGAACACCCATCTCCAACGCAAAGTAAACACCGGATGAGTAGACGGGGTCGATGAACCCGAAAGCGTCACCGACCAGCACCCATCCCGGTCCCGCATGACGCTTCGTCATGTAGGAGAATTCTTTGGCGGTCGAGATCTTCCCCACACGCGTGGCCGATTCCAAACGCGGAATAAGGCCCGGACATCGAGCCAGTTCCTCATCAAAGACGTCTTCGGGTGCACCACGTCCCCGTAGCAGGTAATCGCGATCAGCGACACAACCAATGCTGGTGATGCCACGTGACTGGGGGATGAACCAGAACCAGGAATCGCGTGACTCGGTGTTCATGATGATGGTGGCGCCCTCGTTATCACCTTCACCTCGCTTAGCATTGCGATAATAGGTCCAAATCGCTGCCTTCTTGAGGTCCGGGTTGATCTCTTTTAGCCCAAGACGATTGGCAATGAAGGACTGTTGGCCGGTAGCATCGATTACCACGTCGCAGTCGATGCGATGAGCTTCGCGATTTTCATCTTTCAATGTGACGCCCGTGGCCCGCGGCGTTTCCGCGTTGTCGGTGTCGTCAAAATGAACGTCGACCAATCGGGTTTGGTCATGGCATTCGGCACCCAGTT